>NZ_JAATOS010000214.1:0-6697 GCF_011806505.1 Salipiger sp. HF18
GGATGCCCGAGCCCTCGGTCTGCTTGTCGTAGAAGGCCGAGAAGAAGCCCACCTCGTGCCCCGGGTCGCGCGCGTCTGTGAACACCGCGTTGATGTAATCCGAGGCGTTCAGCACCTGCGCCACGTCCCGGTCCAGCGGCTCGGCATGTCCGCTCCAGTCGCCGACCTGGCGCGGGAACAGGGCGAAGGCCTCGCGCTCGGGCTGCACCCGCTGGGCGGGGGGCGCGAAGACGAAGGCCGCGGTGACGGCGAGGCTCGCGAGGGTCGCGACGGCGATGCCCCGTGCGGGCGGGATCGACAGGATGCGCGCGGCCTGCGCGCCCAGCCCCTCGAAATCGAGGTCGATGGTGTCGCCGAGGCTCAGCGGGTTCGGCGTCAGCCGCTGCAGCAGCACCGCGACGCCGAAGAGAATGGCGACGCAGACCGCGAAGACCACCCAGCCCTCGAAGAAGTGCTGGAATCCCTCGGCCTGCGCGATGCCATCGCGGCCATGAGGAAAATCAGCGCCTTGTGCCAGAACGGGCCGCGGTAGAGGATCGCGACGAGGTAGCTGAAGGACAGGATCGGGAACAGGTAGCGCAGCCCGGAGCAGGCCTCGGCCACCTGCAGCTTGTAGACCCCGAGGTTGATGACGTTGCCCTCGAGATAGACCGGCACGCCCGCCAGCCGGATGAACCAGACGCCGAGCTCGGACGACACCAGCTGCAGGACGATGGTCAGGTGCCAGTAGACGAACTGCGGCAGGGGCAGCATGAAGACCAGGTGCAGGACCGGAAGCTGGTGGGTCCTGCCGCGCTGCCAGCCGAAGCCGGTCAGAACGATGCCGCCGATCCAGATGATCATCGCGTAGGTGACGACGTCGGGGATCCGCACGAGATTGCCGAAGATGCCGAAGGCGAGGCCCAGCAGGATGACCGCGACCCCGGGCCAGCGGGTGGCGGGCTCGGACGGGGCGGGCGTGGGATCGTGGCGCAGCTCTCTGAGGAAGAGGTAGAGCGAGATCAGCGGGATGACCGGCCCGTGGCTGTACTCGGGCGTGATCCACGCGGCGCCGAGCGATTGCAGCCCCAGCCAGAAGATCGGCAAGGCCACGACGACAAGGGCTGCGAACAGGGGAAAGCCAATCGGGTCGTAGGACCGGAAATCGGGACGTGCAAAAAAGCGAGACTCAGCGCTGTCTGACATCAGCGAATCGACTCCGGACATAAGAAATAAACCAATCAGGCGCGATATTGCGGCAGATTGGCGCCGCGTGGCAAGGTCGGACTTGGGAAATCGTGGCAAGCCTGCGTTCGGCGCGGAGCATTCGTGGTGCTGACATGTAAGTTTTTCTGTGGGGCGGGCATCGTTCTGGGTACCGCCTTGGTCGGCTTGGCATCCGGCGTGCAGTCCCGCAGCGCGTGTTGACTGCTGGTCGGAGCATCAACTGCACCCGATCTGACCGCTTCTTGAGCGGCGGGGAGATGTCTCTGGGGGTGAAAATCCGGCAACATCCGCGGAATCCATATGATTGAGATGCTCGGACGGTTTCTCATTTTGCCTTTAGAGATTTTTCTTGAAGGCTTTGCTTCAGGATAGCTGACATGAATTTCCTGACCAAAACTCTGAAATTTGGCGATAGCGGGATTGCTCGGCGCAGGGGTGTTGCTTGATGGATCTCAGCAGGCGAGCGCGGTCACGTTCGGCTTCGACACTATCGCAGGGGGAAACACGGCGGGCGACGCCTATGCTTCGAACTTCGCGCTCGATGTGACCGATCTTGGTGCCGGCAAGGCGCTGTTCCAGATCGTGAGTGCGGCTGCTCCGGCAATGAACTATTTCATTCGCACGGTTTTCGTGGACGACGCCTCACCGAGTGCTTTCTTGTCCATCCTTTAAGCCAATGATGCCGCCGAGACTGCTGGCTCCGTCAACATGATCCGCTCCAAAGGTGGAACGTTGCCGCAGGGGTCCAACGTGGGGTTCACGCCGACCTTCAAGTACAACCGGCTCTGGCCCGGCGACTTCAACGGTCTCCAGCAAGGCGAGACCGCGGGTTTCATCTTCGACATCGCCGGGGACTTCGGGTCGCTCATCAATGCACTGACCTCGGGCGAACTGCGTTTCGGCCTCCATATTCAGGGGCTTTCGGGTGGTGCGTCCGACTCCTACGTCAACTCGGTCACCCCGGTGCCGCTGCCGGCGGCGGGGATCCTGCTCATCGGTGCGCTGGGCGGGCTCGGGTTTGCCTCGCGTCGCAGGAAGCGGGTGGCGGCCTGATCGTTCACAGTTGCGCGACAGAAGTCGTGGGTTGAGTTCCGGGCACAGCAAGACCCTGACGGGCTGTCACAGAATTGCGCAGCCCGTTTTTCATGGCCGGGGGCTGCCGGACTTTTCCAGACCAAGGGGCTGGCGAGCTATGCGCCGCGGCCCGAGATCTGTCGGGTGTCGGGTGTCGGGTGTCGGGTGTCGGGTGTCGGGTGTCGGGTGTCGACCTCTGGCGCGAGGTTTGCCGGACAACGTGCTACGGCTCGAGGGGTGCTCGGCAACAAGCGTCAGCTCGGTCGGTTGGAATCCGCACCAAGCCGGCCCGAGGATCCGCACCAACCCAAAGCCGCGTCACTCAAAGCTTCGAGAAAAACTCAGCCCTGCTTCAGCAGCCGCTGCTTCTGGCGGTTCCAGTCGCGCTTGGCTTCGGTCTCGCGCTTGTCGTGGTTCTTCTTGCCCTTGGCGATGCCGACCTTCAGCTTCACCACGCCCTTGTGGTTGAAGTAGAGCACCAGCGGCACGATGGTCATGCCCTTGCGCTGGGTCTCGTTCCAGAGCCGCGCGAGCTCCTTCTTGGACACAAGCAGCTTGCGGCGGCGGCGCTCCTCGTGGCCGAACATGGCCCGCTCGTAGGGGGCGATGTAGCTGTTCACCAGCCACAACTCGCTGTTTTCCACAGCGGCGTAGCTCTCGGCGATGTTGGAGGTGTTCTCTCGCAGGGACTTCACCTCGGACCCGGACAGCACGATGCCGCACTCGAGGTCGTCCTCGATCGCGTAATCGAAACGTGCCCGCCGGTTCTCGGCGATCACCTTGTAGTTCGGGTCTGTCTTCGGTTGGGCCATTGCGTGCATGTAATATCCCGCGCGCCGCCTGTCCATAAGCTGGCGCATCAGGCCGCGCGCAAGCAGCGCTATTCGGCGGGAAGGATCAGCTCGGCGACCTCGCCGCCGCCCTCGCGCGGGGTAAGGCGCAGCGTGCCGCCCATGCGCTCGACCGCCGACGCGACGATGGAGAGGCCAAGCCCGCTGCCGCCGCCCGCCGCACCGGCGCTGCGGTAGAACCGTTCGAGCACATGCGGCCGGTCGGCCTCGGCGATACCCGGGCCGCGGTCGGCGACGCGGAACCGCGCCTGCCCGTCCTCCTGCGACAGCGTGACCTCGACCGCGCCGCCGGGGTGCGAGGCCTGCACGGCGTTCTCGATGAGATTGCGCAGCGCGGCCTGCAGAAGCGTCGCCGAGGCGGTCGACCAGAGCCCCGGCGCTGCCTCGGTCCGGATGCTCACCCCGCGGGCCGAGGCGAGCTGCGTCAGGTCCGAGGCCACCCGTTCGAGAAGCAGCGCGCCGTCCTGCCGGTCGGCAGGCTCGGCGCTGACGCCATGCTCGACCGCGGTCATCTCGAGCAGCTGCTTCACCATGCGGTCGGTGCGGCGCACGCCCTCTGCCATCTGGTCCAGTGCGTTGTCGCGGGTCGAGTCGTCCGGGGCCATGCGGGCGACCTCGGCCTGGGTCTTGAGGCCTGCCAGGGGCGTCTTCAGCTCATGCGCGGCGAAGGCGGTGAAGCTGCGCTCGCGGTCGCGGGCCTGTCCGACCCGCCGCAGCAGCCCGTTCAGCGCCGATATCATCGGATGCAGCTCGCGCGGGGCGCCGTCGGTGCCGATCGGGCTGAGGTCGCTCGCGTCGCGGGCGGAGAGCGCGGCCCCCAGCCGGTCGACCGGTCGCAGCCCGCGCCCGACGGTCCACCAGATGAGCCCGGCCAGAAGCGGCAGCACCAGCAGCATCGGCACCATGAGCCCCACCGTCACGCCGCGCACGAGGTGGTCGCGCATCGCCTGTGCGTCGCCCACCATGACCCGGAAACCGTGCTCGGGATCGACCAGCGTGTAGACCCGCCAGAGCTCGCCATCGACCCGGGTCTCGCTGAACCCCTCGCGGCTGCCGCCGAGCGTGCCGTTCGGCGCGCCCTGCGACTCGCTGATGAGCCTGCCATCGAGTCCCCAGATCTGGCAGGACAGCTGGTGACGCAGCGCGAAGCCGTCCACGTCCGCGTGCCGCTGCACCATCGCCGAGGCGGCGGCATCCGCCGCCAGCCCGCCTTCGCCGACCAGCGAGGCGACCATCTGCGCCGATTCCTGCAGGCGACGGTCGAGCACGTGGATCACCTCGCGCCGGGTGGAATGCTGGGTCCAGACCACCGCCGCGAGCCAGATCAGCCCGGTCGCGAGCAGCAGGATCGCCAGCAGCCGCCCGCGGATCGAGGTCATGTCGTGCCTTCCGGTGCCAGCCGGTAGCCTGCGCCGCGCACCGTGCGGATGAAGCCGCTGCCGAGCTTGGCGCGCAGGTGGTGGATATGCACTTCGACGGTGTTGCTCTCGACGTCCTCCTGCCAGCCATAGAGCCGTTCCTCGAGCTGTGGCTTGCCGAGGATCGCGCCGGGGCGCTCCATCAGCGCCTGCAGGATGCCGAACTCGCGGCGGGCAAAGGCGATCTCGCGTCCGTCGCGCAGGCCGGTCATCCGCGCGGTGTCCAGCGTGAGCCCGTTCCAGCTCAGCAGGTTCTCGGAGCGTCCCTGCGCCCGGCGCAGCAGCGCCCGCAGCCGGGCCGAGAGCTCGGGCAGCTCGAAGGGCTTGCCGAGATAGTCGTCTGCCCCGGCATCGAGCCCGGCCACCCGGTCGTCGAGCCCGTCGCGGGCGGTGAGCATGAGCACCGGCAGGCTCGAGCCCTCGGCGCGCAACCGGCGCAGCAGGTCGAGCCCGGAGCCGTCGGGCAGCATGAGATCCAGCACCATCGCCTCGAACCCCTCGCTGAGCAGGGCGTGGCGGGCATCGTCGCAGCAGGACACCGCCTCGGGCGAAAAGCCCGACAGCCGCAGCCCGGCCTGAAGACCGTCGCTGAGCAGGGCATCATCCTCGACGATCAGTACACGCATGGGCCTCGGTCCCGGGGGAAGGTCGGTGGCCTCAGGGATACCCGGCCCCGAAGGTTGCAGACAAGAGGGCGCCGCCGCACGATTGCTTGACCGCGTTGTCAGCTTCCCCGGTAGGTCGAGTATCCGTAGGCCGAGAGCAGCAGCGGCACATGATAATGTGCGTCCGGGTCGGACATGCCGAAACGCAGCGGGATCTGGTCAAGGAAGATGGGCGCTTCGCCGGCCTGACCGGTGGCCCTCAGGTAGTCACCCGCGAAGAACACAAGCTCGTAGGTGCCGGGGGCGAATTTCTCCGTGGGCAGGATCGGTCTGTCGGTACGGCCGTCGGCATTGGTCTCGGTCTCGGCGAGCTTGCGGTGCGAATTGCCCGAGACCCTGTAGAGCGCGATCTTCACGCCCTGCGCAGGCACGCCGCGGGCGGTGTCGAGTACATGCGTGGTGAGATACCCTTCGGCCATTCCTCTTGCTCCTTTCTTGGGCAAGGCGGATAAGCGGGGCAGGGCCGCGCTCGCAGGTCCGCCCTTAGCGGTTTTGTCCGGACTAGAGCGCGTTTAACCGGCTATGACAACGATCCACGATGACCCAGGGCAGGAGGGGCAGATGCAGCGTTATCCCCGCAACATGATCGGCTACGGCGCGGACCGCCCGGATGCGAAATGGCCCGGTGGCGCGAAGATCGCGGTGCAGTTCGTGCTGAACTACGAAGAGGGCGGCGAGAACAACGTGCTGCATGGGGATCAGGCCTCCGAGGCCTTCCTTTCCGACATCGCGGGCGCGGCGCAATGGCCCGGGCAGCGTCACTGGAACATGGAGTCGATCTACGAATACGGCGCGCGGGCCGGGTTCTGGCGGCTGCACCGGCTGTTCACCGGCGCGGGCATCCCGCTCACCATCTACGGCGTCGCCACGGCGCTGGCCCGCAACCCCGAGCAGGTCGAGGCGATGAAGGACGCGGGCTGGGAGATCGCCAGCCACGGGCTCAAGTGGATCGAGCACAAGGACATGCCCGAGGAGGAAGAGCGCGCCGCCATCGCCGAGGCGATCCGCCTGCACACCGAGGTTGTGGGCGAGGCGCCGCGCGGCTGGTACACAGGGCGCTGCTCGTCCAACACCGTGCGGCTGGCCGCCGAGACCGGGCAGTTCGCCTATATCTCCGACACCTACGACGACGATCTGCCCTACTGGATCGAGGTCGACGGCCGCGATCAGCTCATCATTCCCTACACGCTCGAAGCCAACGACATGCGCTTCGCTGTCAGCCCCGGCTGGATCGAGGGCGAGCAGTTCTTCACCTATCTCAAGGACAGTTTCGACACGCTCTATGCCGAGGGCGAGGCCGGCAAACCCGCGATGTTCTCGATCGGGCTGCACAACCGGCTGATCGGACGCCCGGGCAAGGTGGCGGGGCTGCAGCGCTTCCTCAACTACATCGCGGGCTTCGACGGCGTCTGGACGCCGCGCCGTCTCGAGATCGCCGAGCACTGGGCCGCGACCCATCCGCCGGTGAAAACCGAGCGCCCCA
>NZ_JAATOS010000215.1:0-6672 GCF_011806505.1 Salipiger sp. HF18
TTGTCCTTCACCTCTGCTCGCCCCGCGCTTATAGGAACCTGCGGACTATAAGAGGCAAGAGCGATGACCTACCATCCCAAATCGGACTTCATGCGCGTCATGATCGAGCGCGGCTATCTTGCCGACTGCACCGATTACCAGGGCCTCGACGAGGCGCTGAGCAAGGGCGTGGTCACCGCCTATATCGGCTATGACGCGACGGCGAAGTCCCTGCATGTGGGCCACCTGCTGAACATCATGATGCTGCGCTGGCTGCAGAAGACCGGCCACCAGCCGATCACGCTCATGGGCGGCGGCACCACCAAGGTGGGCGACCCCTCATTCCGCTCGGACGAGCGCCCGCTGCTTGGACCCGAGCAGATCGACGCCAACATCCGGGGCATGCAGCAGGTCTTCGCCAAGTACCTCGACTACGACCGGGCCGAGGCACCGGCGCTGATGCTCAACAACGCGGAATGGCTCGACGGGCTCAACTACCTCGAGTTCCTGCGCGACATCGGCCGGCATTTCTCGGTGAACCGGATGCTGTCCTTCGAGAGCGTGAAGTCGCGCCTCGACCGAGAGCAGTCGCTGTCGTTCCTCGAGTTCAACTACATGATCTTGCAGGCCTACGACTTCCTCGAGCTGAACCGCCGATACGGCTGCCTGCTGCAGATGGGCGGCTCGGACCAGTGGGGCAACATCATCAACGGCATCGACCTCACGCGTCGGGTGCACGAGATCTACGGCCTCACATCGCCGCTGCTGACCACCTCGGACGGCCGCAAGATGGGCAAGAGCCAGGGCGGCGCCATGTGGCTCAACGCCGACATGCTGAGCCCCTACGACTTCTGGCAGTTCTGGCGCAACACCACCGACGCCGACGTGGGCCGGTTCCTGAAGCTCTACACCGAGCTGCCGCTCGAGGAATGCGAACGGCTGGGGGCGCTTGGCGGATCCGAGATCAACGCGGCAAAGATCATCCTCGCCAACGAGGTGACGACGCTCTGCCACGGCGCCGATGCGGCGGCGGCAGCCGAGGCCACCGCCCGCGAGGTCTTCGAGAAGGGCGGCATCGGTGACGACCTGCCCCGGTTCGATCTCAGCGACATCCCCCTGCTTCCGGCGGAGGTGGTCGAGGCGCAGGAGCCCGGCATGTATTGCGCCGCGGCGAGTATCTTCGTCGGTGCGAAGCTGGCGAAATCCGGGAAGGATGCAAAGCGGCTGATTTCCGAGAACGGCGCCCTGGTGAACGATGTCCCGGTCAAAGCCGCTTTCCCGTTCATCAAGGCGGATGACCTGACGGACTACGTCAAGCTCTCGGCGGGCAAGAAGCGCCACGCGCTGGTGAAGCTGGCCTGATGGTCTGAAAACGGGCTCCCCGGGATTCCGGGGCGCTTCGGACGGCGGAGGGGTTGCTTGCGCCTCCGACGACATGCCTGGTGCGGCGCATTGGCAGCGGTCGTGTTGGGGATCGCGGGTGCGTCCGGGGACCACCGGCGATCACGGCGGCGTCGCGGATCGTGCGCGGCACGCTCCGACCGATCCGGCGCAGCGAGGCCGGCACTACACAACCGATGCGCCGCAACAGACCACGCTCAGCCCCGAACGTTGCACCACGCCGATCCGCCGGCGCTGACCGATCCATTGCGACGGGTTCACCGACCCGCAGGGGCAACGCCAACAGACGTGCTCCGAAAGCCCTCCGGCCCAGCCGATCGCTCAGAACAGAAGTTGCAGCAGCGCGAGACCGGCGAAGGGCAGCGACAGCGCCGTGGCGAGCAGGAGCGCCGCCGCGGCGGTGGGTTTCGGCCGCGGAGCGACTGCGGCGATGGAACGGGGCGCCTCTCGGCGCAGGGCGTCTTGACGACGTGTGGGATGAATCTGTGCCATGGGCAGAGTTAACCACGGATTCACTTTCGCAATCCTTAATCTGGATCATGGAATCGCTCCCGCTCCCCCTGCCGCAATCGCCCGAGTTCGCGGCGACCCTCTCCGCCCTTGGGGTGCCGGTGCGCTGCGGCTTCACCGGCCCCTCCCGCGCGCCCGAGATGCGCTGGCAGATCCAGTCCCGCCGCCTGCCCCTCATTGGCCATGTCGACCTGCTGTCCCGCGGCCCGGTGACCCGCACCGGCTGGGGCCCCCGCCGCGGGGGGCATCCCCGCGGCTGGGGGAGGGGGGGGCCATGCGCCCGCCCAGGCAGCGGAGGGGGCCAACCCGCCTCAACCGCAGCTCCGAGGCGCCGCTTCGGATCACCCGCCACACGCTGGGCTGCGACCACTGGCTGCTCGATGCCGAGGCCCGGCAGGCCCGTCAGCGCCGCTACCGCGCCCTGCCCGCGGGGCTCGTCGCGGCCTACGCGCGCTGCAACCCGGGCAAGGCAGTGATCTGGGAAGCCCGCCACGGCGGCGATCCGGTGGCCGCCATCGCGGTCCTTCGCCACGGCCGCGTCGCGACCTGGCAGATGGGCGTCACCCTGCCCGAGGGCCGCCGGCTGAACGCCATGAACGCACTCTTGTGGGAGGCGATGCGCTGGCTCGCCCGCCAGCACCACGACCGGCTCGACCTCGGCATCCTGAATTCCGACGACGCGCCCGGCCTCACCCGCTTCAAGCTGGGCACCGGGGCCGCGCCGCACCGGCTCGGCGGCACATGGCTGCACATGGGCACGCTCGCCCCCTTCGCACGCCACCTGCCCAAGGCGCTCGCTGCCTGAACCTGCGCGCCCGGTCCTGCCAGATTTCCCGGTGGGGAGGTGAATTGCCCCGGCACCGCCGGGGCAAGAGGAGGGCAACGCCCTCCTCAAACGGCGTCCCGCGCCGAAGGCGGCGGGAGGCTCGAACCAGCGCGCGCCCGGCAGGGCGCGCACCGGCAGGGGACGGCCTCAGTCGGTGACCTTGACCGACACCATCTGGTCGGGCAGCCCGATCACCGCGCCATTGCGGCCGGTGCCGCGCTTGATGGCGTCGACCACGTCCATGCCGCGCGTCACCTCGCCCACCACCGTGTACTGGCCGTCCAGATGCGGTGCGGGCGAGAACATGATGAAGAACTGCGAATTGGCCGAGTTCGGGTTCTGCGAGCGCGCCATGCCGACGACGCCGCGGTCGAAGCTCTTGTCCGAGAACTCCGCCTTGAGGTCCGGCAGGTCCGACCCGCCCATGCCCGCCATGCGCATGTCAGAGCCGATCTTGCCGAACTCGACGTCCCCGGTCTGGGCCATGAAGCCGTCGATCACCCGGTGGAACACAATGCCGTCATAGGCGCCCTGCTCCGCCAGCGCGGTGATCTGCTTCACGTGCCCCGGGGCCACGTCGTCGAACAGCTCGATGTGGAAGGTGCCGTTGGCCCCCTCGCCCTTCACC
Organism: Salipiger sp. HF18; assembly: GCF_011806505.1. Lineage (NCBI taxonomy): Bacteria > Pseudomonadati > Pseudomonadota > Alphaproteobacteria > Rhodobacterales > Roseobacteraceae > Salipiger > Salipiger sp. HF18. The sequence continues at coordinate 3,345 of NZ_JAATOS010000215.1, forward strand.
GTGACGTCGAGACCAGCCGCGGACAGCGGCGCCGCCAGGACGCACAGCGCGGCTGCGACAAGGTTACGCATCCGCGGCCACCTTCACGCTGACCATGCGGTCCGGGCTCGCGGGCGGCTCGCCGCGCACGATCGCGTCCACGTGGGCCATGCCCTCGATCACCCGGCCGTAGACGGTGTACTGGCCGTTGAGGAAATGGTTGTCCTTGAAGTTGATGAAGAACTGCGAGTTCGCCGAGTTCGGGTTCATCGAGCGGGCAGCGCCCAGCGTGCCGCGGTCATGCGGCAGCTTGGAGAATTCCGCCGGAAGGTCGGGCAGGTCCGAGCCGCCGGTGCCGGCGCGGCCGAGGTTGAAGCCCTCTTCCATGTTGCCGTGCTGCACGTCGCCGGTCTGCGCCATGAAGCCGTCGATGACGCGATGGAAGGCGACGTTGTCATAAGAGCCGGCGCGCGCCAGCTCCTTCATGCGCTCCACGTGCTTGGGTGCGACGTCCGGCAGCAGCTCGATGACGACGGTCCCGTCCTTGAGCTCCATGATGATGGTATTCTCCGGATCCTTGATTTCAGCCATCTTACACTCCTGATGCATTCGAAATACGTTGCCCCTGACTTAATCCCCCCCCGCCACTTTGCCAAGCGCAGCGCGCATTGACGCGGCCGGTCCTTCGGGGCAGACCTTGGCGCAGGAAGAGACAGGAGGACAGAATGGCCTGGAAGACCCTCGACGACATGGACCTCAACGGTAAGCGCGTGCTCACCCGTGTCGACATCAACGTGCCCGTCGAAAACGGCGAGGTGACGGATGCCACCCGCATCGAGCGCGTCGGCCCCACCGTGCAGGACATCCTGTCGCGCGGCGGCAAGCCGGTCCTTCTCGCCCACTTCGGCCGGCCCAAGGGCAAGGTCGTGCCCGAGATGTCGCTGAAGATGCTGGTGCCCGCGCTCGAGGCCGCCTTCGGCACCAAGGTGCATTTCACCACGCTGGACGAGGCCGAGGCGGTGATCGACGCCTGCGACCCCGGTCAGGTGGTGCTGCTCGAGAACACCCGTTTCGAGCCCGGCGAGGAAAAGAACGACCCCGCGCTGGCCAAGACCTACGCCGCACTTGGTGACGTCTACTGCAACGACGCCTTCTCGGCCGCGCACCGCGCCCATGCCTCGACCGAGGGGCTGGCGCACCTGCTACCCTCCTGTGCCGGCCGGCTGATGCAGGCCGAGCTCGAGGCGCTGGACGCGGCCCTCGGCCAGCCCAAGCGCCCGGTCCTGGCCGTGGTCGGCGGCGCCAAGGTGTCGACCAAGCTCGAGCTGCTCGGCAACCTCGTCGAGAAGGTCGACATTCTCGTGATCGGCGGCGGCATGGCCAACACCTTCCTCGCCGCCCAGGGCGTCGATGTCGGCAAGTCGCTCTGCGAGCACGAGATGACCGGCACCGCCAAGGAGATCGCCGAGAAGGCCGCCACCACCGGCTGCGAGATCCTGCTGCCGCGTGACGTGGTCGTCGCCCGCGAGTTCCGCGAGAACGCCCCCTCCGAGGTCGTGCCGGCCGAATCCTGCCCGGCCGACGCCATGATCCTCGACGCCGGCCCCGAGAGCGTGGCTCATGTCGAGCAGGCCATCGACCGAGCCGAGACGCTGATCTGGAACGGCCCGCTCGGTGCCTTCGAGATCGCGCCCTTCGACAAGGCCACCAACGCCGCCGCGGCCCATGCCGCCAAGGCCACCGCCAACGGCAAGCTGGTCTCGGTCGCCGGCGGCGGCGACACGGTTGCAGCGCTGAACAAGGCCGGCGCCTCCGAGGACTTCACCTACATCTCGACCGCCGGCGGCGCGTTCCTCGAGTGGATGGAAGGCAAGGTCCTGCCCGGCGTCGCGGCGCTCGGCTGACGGATCGCGGGCCGGGGCCACGGGTCCCGGCCTGCCTTTCGCCGGTGCCGTCGCCGGCCAGCCCCTTGGCCCCTCACGAAATTTTTTGCACGGCGCGCGATGCAGGGGATTCCCAAGGCGAATCACCTGTGGCATAGTCGCCCTCACGCATCCGCCAGAGATGCGGGTTCGAGGCAAGGCAAGAGCGCACCTTCATGAGCGCACGGCGCAATCCCCCATTCGGCATCGTGATCTACGCGGCCATCACCCTGAGCCTTTCGGCCTACTTCGTCTTTGCCGCGGTGCAGGGCGATTTCGGGCTGTTCCGCCGGGCGGAAATCGAGATCGAGGGCGAGCATCTCGCCGAAGAGCTCGTCCAGCTCGAGAAGGACGTCGCGCGGATGGAGAACCTGACGCTGCGGCTGTCGGACGATTACCTAGACCTCGACCTTCTCGATCAGCAGGCCCGCGACGTGCTCGGCCTGATGCGCGCCGACGAGATCGTCGTCCGCTGAGGCGAAGACCGACACGGGCATCAGGCTGCCGCGCGGAACCAGACTTTCAAAGACAGCGACCGGAACGAGGCCTGCGCCAATGCGCGGACCTCTCTCAGCCCTGTCCTCTGGCGCATCGCCAGAGAGCGCCTCTCCTGCGCGCACGGACCCTTGACCAGATCGCTCTTCCGCCCCCTCGCCGCGAGCGGAGTCCGCACGCCCTGCCCGCTTACAGGCCCTGACAGAGGCGATTTTGCGCCTCACGGTGCCGTCTGTTCACGAATTCTGACAATCCGTGCCGATTTGCGCGCCGCTTTCGGCGCGCTATCGCCCAAACTCGGCCGCGCCCGGCGCCGCCCGCGTCGTACCGGATTGAAAAGAACGCAGGTGGGACTAGATTTTCTGCCGGACTGCGAGTCGGTCCGAACAAAAACAAGACGGTTCCTCGATGAACCATTGCGAGGCAGTTGAATGAAACTCATTACGATCATACAGGCGGCGGCCTTGGCCGTGCTGGCGATATCAGGCGCGTTTGCAGCCCAAAGCCAGACCAGCACTCCGCCGGCCCCTGTCTGCACGCAGCAGTCCAGCGACACCTGCGATCTCTGAGCCCGTTCCGCGCGGGCGCACGGGGTCGTCCCCTTCGCCCGCGGCCGCGGTGCCCCGCCGCGTCACGGGCCCACGGCAAGGACCGGCACGGATTTCAAGACGCCAGTCCGGAAACAAGAAGGGCGCGTTCCCCACGCGCCCTTTTCCTTTGACCGTAGCCTTGTCCGCCCGGGACTTCAGCGCCCCAGCGCCTCGTGCAGCGCCGGCAGGAACACGTCGGTGTAGAGCGTCCCTGCGAGCGGCCCCACGTGCTTGTGCAGCACCGTGCCGTCGCCTGCCACGATGAAGGTCTCGGGCGGGCCGGTCACGCCCCAGTCGATGGCGGCGCGGCCCTGCGGATCGAAGGGCACGCCGATGAAGGGC
>NZ_JAATOS010000216.1:0-6660 GCF_011806505.1 Salipiger sp. HF18
TTCTCGCCCTTGGCGAAGAGCTCGTCGGTGACGCTGGTGTCCTTCTCGAGCTTGGCGTGGCGGTCGGCGTGGACCGCGGCGCAGTAGATGCAGCGGTTGACCATCGAGGCCGCCAACGCCCCCACCTCGCGCTCGGCGCGGGACATGCCGCCGGCGTCGTACATGATGGCGTTGAACAGCGGCGAGCGCACCTTGAGGCTCTCGACGTCATGCGCCAGCGTCAGCACGTAGGCAGAGACCTTGGTGTTCGAGGGCGTCACGCTCAGCGCGTCGAGCTGCTCGGGCGTGGCCTCGTCGAGCTTCACCGGCGTGACGCGCGGCTGCCATTGCGGGACGGTGCGTGTGAACTTGTGGACGATGCGGCTCATGCGGCGGCTCCGGTCATCAGACGCAGTCCGGCGACCACGCGCAGTTGGTAGGCAAGGAAGGCGACGAGCTCGCAGAGGCGCACGATGTCGGCGTCCGACACGCCCGCGGTCTGCAGCCCGGCGATGTCCTGGGCGTCGATGTTGCGGGTGTCGTTGGCGACCTTGTCGACGAAGGCCATCAGGTGAGACAGCCCCTGGTCGGTGCCGTCCTGCGCCGGATCGGCGAGAGCGGCGCTGCCGCCCGCGCGGGCGGCGTAGCGCTCGGCCAGCGCCGGTTCACCGCCGAGCGCGGCGACGCGGGCGGCCAGCGCCGCGCGCAGCGGGTGCGGGAAGGCGCCAGGGTCATTGGGGGTCAGCACCGCGTCCTCGGCGGCCTGCGTGGCCTCAATGATGTTGGCGCGGGTCTCGGTGGCGGCGGCCGTGGCGCTGCCCGGGGTGACGCCCGCTGCGCTCAGAGTGGTGGTGTCGAAGATGCTCATGCAACCTGCCCTTCTTTGGCCGAAGCCAGCTCGGTCTCGGTCCATTCCGTCCCGTCGAGCTCCGGCGTGTCGTAATCCAGCATTGCCTGCCAGTGTGTTTCCAGATCCTCGGCGTAGAGCGTCGCCGCCATCGCCCTGGCGAGCCACGCCGCCCCTTCCGAAACCCCCGGGATGTCGCCCGAGACCTTCCCGAGGCTCGCCGATGCGCCGTAGTTGAAGCAATAGACGTTCTTCAGCCACGGCACCTCGCCCGCGACTTTCTCGCGGAAGGTGAAATCCTCGTTGAGATAGGGGAAGCGGCCAAGATCGGCCTGCTCCTCACCCTCGGGCGGGGTGTAGACGTCCTGCCAGAGCTGGATGCGGCCTGCAACCTCTCCGAATTCGGTGCGCGCCATCGGGTCGATGATGAAACCGGTGCCGAGGATGACGAAATCGCAGCGGTGGCTGGTGCCGTCGGCGAAGCGGATCTCGATCTCGTCGCCGTGCTGCTCGATGGTCTTCGTGGCCTTGCCGAAGTGGAAATAGGCGTTGGGATGGCGGCTTACCCGCAGGGTCGAGCCATGCGGCGACGGCGTCTGCGTGGAGAAACTGTACTGCATGAAGCGCCAGCGCCATTCGTCGGGCAGCCCCGCGAACCCGGCGGTGAACCCGTAGGAGCCGATGCCCATCATCTTGTTGACGGTCGGCATCTCCTTGCGGCGGATCAGGTGGCGGACCTCGGCGGCGCCGTGCTCAAGCGCCTCGGCGGCGTTGTCCACGGCCGAAGCCCCCACCCCGATCACCGCCACGCGCTTGCCGCGCAGCGTGTCGAAATCGATGTCATCGGCGCTGTGCGCCCAGAACCGCCGGTCCAGCCCCTGCACGAAACCCGGGATGTTGGGCCCGCCGGTGCCGTCGCGGCCGGTGGCGAAGACCAGCTTGCGGCAGAGGATCGTGCCCTCCTCGGCGCCGGAGACGGTGAGCCGGAGCAGGTCGCCCTCGGGCTCGACCTTGTCGACCGAGACGCCGTTCTCGACCGGCACGCCGGTCGCCTTGCGGTACCAGCGCAGGTACTCCATCCATTGCGGCCGCGGGATCTTGTCGAGCGTCTCCCACGCTTCGGTGCCGAACTGCGCCCGGAACCACGCCTGGAAGGTCAGCGCGCCGTGGCCGAAGGCCGGGCCGGTCAGCACCTTGGGCGAGCGCAGCGTCTCCATGCGCGCGTAATTCAGCCACGGCCCCTCGAAGCCCTCGGGGCTGCGGTCGAGCACGCGGATGTTGCGGACGCCGCCGGAGGTCAGGCCCATCCACGCCACCATGCCGCACATGCCGCCGCCGATGATCACCACGTCCGTCACACCCTCGCGCGGGGGCACCCAGTCCTTGCCGGGGTAGCAGAGAAACTCGAGGTCCTCGCGCAGCCGCGCTTCGAGCACGTCCAGGCCCTGACCGTCGATCGGCGATGCGCCGTACGTTGATGCGTCGTTCGTTTGCATACGAATCATCCTCAGAGACATCCTACGAGAAAATCATGTTTCGTTTCAGCATCAAGCTGGGTGTTCCGCCCGGAAACCGATGCGCAAGGTCTAGGGGATGGGCGCCGGCATGTCGATGCCCGGCCACCCCGCCCCCTGCGTCCGTCCCGGGGCCTCCCCGCACCGCCCGCGTTTTGCGCTGCGTCGCCCGCGCACGGCACAGGCGGCAGTCACGGCTGGCCCGCATCAGGAGACCAGGCTCGCGGCTTCGGTCGGGGCAGGCGCAAAACGGGCGGTTGACGGGTCACACTCGTAACGTGACCGATAGTCTGGAGCCTCGCGGGCCAGATTGTCCACCGCCCGGATGATCATATCGGCCTTTTCGTCGGTCATCAGCGCCGAAAGATTGAGCCGTACCCAGCCGGGCTTGGACATTTCCTCGCCCCGCTCGAGCGCGGCGAACATCGCGTCCGAGGCCGCCTCGTCGAGCCCCAGCAACCGGTGCGCGTAGGAACCCGCGCAGGCACAGCCGCCGCGGGCCTGAATGCCGTGCAGGTCCGACAGCAGCCGGGTGAAGAACTGGTGGTGCACCAGCCCGCCCTCACCGTCGCGCACCCGGAACGAGAAGATCGGCAGCGCATCGGGGCACTGCAGCCCCAGCATCTCGATCCGCGGATTGTGGCGCCAGACCGCCTCGGCCCGGGCCCGGAGCGCCGTCTGCCGGGCGTCGAGCCAATCCTGCCCCAGCGCCTCCTTCACAAGCATGACCAGCGCCACGCGAATATCGCCGATGACGTTGGGCGTGCCGCCCTCCTCGCGATGGGAAAGGCTCTCCGAATAGCGATGCCCCCACGGCGAGACGAAACTCACGGTGCCGCCGCCCGGCAGGGTCGGCGTGCGGCGGCGGGCGATGGCGTCGCGCAGCACCATGACGCCCGACGCGGCGGGGCCGCCGGGAAACTTGTGCGGCGAGAAGACGATGGCGTCCTTCTCGGCATCGGTGCCCTGCTCCATGCGCATCCGCACGTAGGGCGCGCCGCCGGCGAAATCCCAGACCGCGAGCGCGCCGTGCCGCTTCAGCAGCCGCGTCACGGCGTCGGTGTCGGTGACGATGCCGGTGACGTTGGAGGCCGCAGAAAAGCTGCCCACCACCAAGGCCGCGCCCTGCGCAGCCACGAGCGCACGCTCGAGCGCCGCCATGTCCGGACCGCCCTCACCCGCCTCGGGGATCTCGACGACCTCGGCGCCGGTCTCGCGCCACGGCAGCAGGTTGGAATGGTGCTCATAGGGTCCGACCAGCACCACGACCCGGCCACCCGCCGCGAGCGTCGCGGGAATGTCGAGCAGGCCGACGATGCGGTTGATGCCCGCGGTGCTGCCGGAGCCGGTGAAGACCACGCTCATGCCCTCGCCCGCACCGGTCATGCGCGCGATCTCGGCCCGCGCCGCCTCGCGCAGGCGGGTGGCATAGGCGCCGCAGAACGACGCCTGCGTGTGGCTGTTGGCGTAATAGGGCAGCACCCGGTCGCGCACGAAATCCTCGACCTGGGCCAGCGCCCGCCCCGAGGCCACGTAATCGGCGTAGACCAGCGGCTTCGGCCCGAATGGCCCGTCGATGGTCGCATTCTCCCCGATCAGCCCGGCGCGCAGCCACTGCGGCAGATCCGGGCGCTTGAGCGAAAGGGCGAAGTCGTCGAGGGGGGCCATGAGCATCTCGTTTCGGGGAAGGTCTGACAACCAATATGTCACCGCGAAATCGAGAAGACTTCACATATTTTCACCTTCCAAGCCGCGATTTTCTATCATATGATCGAATAATGTCTCTAAAGCTCGATCACATTGACCACCGCATCCTCGCCGAGCTGCAACGCGACGCCTCGCTCTCGCAGCGCGCACTGAGCGAGCGTGTCGGCCTGTCGCAGAACGCCTGCTGGCGGAGGCTCAAGGCGCTGGACGCCGCGGGCGTCATCCGCAACCACACGGTGGTGCTGGACCGCAACCAGCTGGGCGCCGGGCTGGTGGTCTTCGTGATGATCAAGACGCGGCACCACTCCGCCGCCTGGCTGAAGCGCTTCCGCACCCATGTCTCGGCGATCCCGGATGTCATCGACTTCTTCCGGATCGGCGGCGAATACGACTACCTGCTGAAGATCATCACCCGCGACATGAACAGCTATGACGAGGTCTACAAGCGCCTGATCGAGGAGATCGAGCTCGAGACCGTGACCTCGTATTTCGCCATGGAGGCGATCGAGGAACAGCGTCCGATCCCGATGTGATCGTGCAGATATGCCTTTAAGGCGCTGAAAATTAACCTCTCTTCAGGTGAATGTAAAAAACCTTCACATCGACCCTTGATAAGCACCGTCCGGGTTCCGATCTAGCATAATGTGAAAGACATTCACATTGAACAACGAGAGACAAAGGACACCGCAATGACCGCCGCTGTGCACTATGAAGACCGCCCCGCCAATCCCGGGTGGCTCAAGCGCGCCGAGGCATGGCTCGACGAGCGCGGCAGACCCGCCTGGATCGTGGCCATGGTACTTGGCTTCATTTTCTTCTGGCCGATCGGACTTGGCCTTCTCGCATACATGATCTGGAGCAAACGCATGTTCGGAAAATCCTGCCGCCACCGTCCTGACCGTCACGCCTATCGTCACGGCTTCAACGCGATGCGGCCCTCGGGCAACGCCGCCTTCGACGCCTACAAGCTCGATACGCTGCGCCGGCTCGAGGACGAGCAGAAGAGCTTCGAGGACTTCCTCCAGCGTCTGCGCGAGGCCCGCGACAAGGCAGAGTTCGACCAGTTCATGGACGATCGCGCCCGCAACGCCCGCGACGTGAAGGAAGACGAGAAAGAGGACGCCTGAGCGCGTCCCCCCCATGGCCCCACCCCGGGGCCATGGGCTACACTCCACGTAACCTTATCCCCGCCCCCCAGACGAGAGCCCGGATGTTCACCGACGGATCCTATTCGCAACTTCCCGACCCCGTGCGCCAGAGCGCCTTCTACGACAGCGTGACCCTCAAGCGCGGTCTCGCGTGGATCGTGGACTCGATCATCGTCGCGATCCTGGTCTTCATCGCACTGGCCTTCACCGCCTTCCTCGGCGCCTTCTTCTTCCTCGCATTCTGGATGGTGATCAGCTTCGCCTACCGCGTGGTGACCATCGCCAACGGCTCGGCCACCTGGGGCATGCGCCTCATGGCCATCGAGTTCCGCGACTGGCGCGGCGAGAAGCTCGATTTCGGGCAGGCCTTCATGCACACGCTGGGCTACACCGTCGCCGTGTCGGTCGCCCCGCTGCAGATCGTCTCGATCGTCTGCATGTTCGCCACCGAACGCGGCCAGGGCCTGTCGGACCTGCTGCTGGGCACCACGGCGCTCAACAAGCGGGCATGATCCGGGGCGGCGCCTGGGCGCCGTCACCTGCCTCCGCCCGACGCACCTCCGCGTGATTTGAATTGGCCCGCCGGCTCCCTATTTTCGGGGGGTTGGCGGGTCTTCGATTCGTTGCTACGTTTTTCTCCGGAACAGCCGACAGGATCGATATGCGCCATTCGCTGCCGCTTGCGCCGCAATTCTATGTGACGGCCCCGCAGGCCTGCCCGTACCTGCCGGGACGCATGGAGCGCAAGCTCTTCACCGCCCTTCAGGGCGACAACGCCGAGAAGCTGAACGACAGCCTCTCGAAGCAGGGATTCCGTCGTTCGCAGAACGTGCTCTACCGGCCGTCCTGTTCGGATTGCGCCGCCTGTCTCTCGGCCCGCATCGACGTGCGCCGGTTCGAGCCCACCAAGAGCCAGCGCCGCACGCTTCGCCGCAACGACAACCTCGCGCGCCGGGCTTCGAGCCCCTGGGCCCCCGAGGCCCAGTTTTCGCTGTCCCGCCGCTATCTCGACGCCCGCCACGCCGATGGCGGCATGGCCGACATGGATATCTTCGAGTTCGCCGCGATGGTCGAAGAAACGCCGATCCGGTCGCGTGTGGTGGAATACACCGACCGCGAGAGCGGCGCGCTCAAGGCGGTATGCCTGACCGACGTGCTCGATGACGGCGTGTCGATGGTCTACTCGTTCTACGAGCCCGAGTTGCAGCGAAAGAGCCTTGGCACATGGATGATCCTCGACCATGTCGAGATCGCCCGCGAGGCGGGGCTGCCGTATGTCTACCTCGGCTACTGGGTGCCGGGCTCGCCCAAGATGGGTTACAAGGCCCAGTTCGGCGCGCTCGAGGTCTACCGGCGCGGCCGCTGGGAGCGGATGATGGACACGGCGGATTACGCGGAAGAGTGCCACCCGCTCTCGACCGATCCCATCGCCGAGCAGGTCGCCAACATCTCGCTGCCGGACTCG
>NZ_JAATOS010000217.1:0-6633 GCF_011806505.1 Salipiger sp. HF18
AAGGGGCCTTCAGGGAAATTCCGGCGGCGCGGTTGCCGCCCGCCCCCGCTGGGCCTAACACTTGGCCAAACGGCGCGGGTCCCGGGCCCGCGCAGCGAGAGGACGAGAGAGAGCATGAAAGACGCAAGCCCCCAGACCATCTATCTCAAGGATTACACCCCCTTCGGCTGGCAGGTGGCCGACGTGCACCTCACGGTGGCGCTGTCGCCCGACGCGACCCGCGTCCGCTCGCGCATCCGCTTCGAGCCCAATCCGGACGCCCCCGCGCAGCGCTTCTTCCTGCATGGCGAGGACCTGCGGCTGATCCGGGCCAGCATCGACGGCACCGAGGTCACGCCGGTGCTGCCCGCCGAGGGGCTCGAATGCGACGTGCCCGAGGGCGGCTTCCTGTGGGAGAGCGAGGTCGAGATCGCCCCCGCCGCCAACACCGCGCTCGAGGGGCTCTACATGTCGAACGGCATGTACTGCACGCAATGCGAGGCCGAGGGCTTCCGCAAGATCACCTACTACCCCGACCGCCCCGACGTGATGTCGGTCTTCACCGTGCGCATCGAGGGCAACGAGCCCGTCAAGCTGTCGAACGGCAACCCGGTGGCGCAGGGCGAGGGCTGGGCCGAGTGGCACGATCCGTGGCCCAAGCCCGCCTATCTCTTCGCGCTGGTGGCGGGCGAGCTGCTGAACCAGTCGGGCAGCTTCACCACCATGTCCGGCCGCGAGGTCGAGCTGAACATCTACGTGCGCCCCGGCGACGAGGGCAAATGCGCCTTCGGCATGCAGGCGCTGAAGGATTCCATGCGCTGGGACGAAGAGGTCTACGGCCGGGAATACGATCTCGACATCTTCAACATCGTGGCCGTCGATGACTTCAACATGGGCGCGATGGAGAACAAGGGGCTCAACGTCTTCAACAGCTCCTGCGTTCTGGCCTCGCCCGAGACCTCGACCGACGCCAATTTCGAGCGCATCGAGGCGATCATCGCACACGAGTATTTCCACAACTGGACCGGCAACCGCATCACCTGCCGCGACTGGTTCCAGCTCTGCCTGAAGGAAGGGCTGACGGTGTTCCGCGACAGCCAGTTCACCTCGGACATGCGCTCGGCCGAGGTGAAGCGGATCTCGGACGTGATCGACCTGCGCGCCCGCCAGTTCCCCGAGGACCAGGGTCCGCTGTCGCACCCGGTGCGGCCCGAGAGCTTTCAGGAGATCAACAACTTCTACACCGCCACGGTCTACGAGAAGGGCGCCGAGGTGATCGGGATGCTGCGCCGTCTGGTCGGGGCCGAGGCCTATGCCAAGGCGCTCGACCTCTATTTCGAACGGCACGACGGTCAGGCCTGCACCATCGAGGACTGGCTGAAGGTCTTCGAGGATTCCACCGGCCGCGATCTCACCCAGTTCAAGCGCTGGTACTCGCAGTCGGGCACGCCGCATCTCAAGGTCAGCGACGACTACGCCGATGGCACCTATACGCTGACCTTCACGCAGGAGACGCCCCCCACCCCCGGCCAGCCCGAGAAGGCGCCGCAGGTGCTGCCGATCGCCGTGGGCCTGCTGAACCCCAATGGCGACGAGGTGGTCCCGACGACCATGCTCGAGATGACCGAGGCCACCCAGAGCTTCACCTTCGAGGGGCTGAACGCGAAGCCCGTGCCGTCGATCCTGCGCGGCTTTTCGGCGCCGGTGGTGCTGATGTGCGAAAGCACGGCCGAGGAAAAGAGCTTCCTGCTGGCCCATGACACCGACGCCTTCAACCGCTGGGAAGCGAGCCGCGATCTGGCCCGGGCCTGTCTCCTGGCGATGATCACCGAGGGCGCGGGGCCGGATCTGGCGTGGATCGACGCGCTTGAGCAGGTGCTGCGCGACGCGACGCTCGACCCGGCGTTCCGGGCGCTGATGATGGCGCTGCCGACGCAGGCGGAGCTGGCGCAGATGCTGCACGCCCGTGGTGTGACCCCGGATCCCGACGCGATCTATGCCGCCACCGAGACCCTGCGCGACGCCATGGCGACGCGCTGGTCGGCGCTGCTGCCCGAGCTGATGGCCGAGGCGCAGGTCGATGCCCCCTACGCGCCCGACGCCGAACAGTCCGGCAAGCGCGCGCTCGGCAACGCGGTGCTGTCGCTGCAGACCCGGCTCGATGGCGGCAAGGCGGCGCAGGCGCAGTACGACGCCGCCGACAACATGACCATGCAGCTGAGCGCGCTCTCCTGCCTGATCACCGCCGGGGCCGAGGATGCCGCCCTTGCCGCCTTCGAGGCGCAGTGGAAGGACGACCGGCTGGTGATGGACAAGTGGTTCGCGCTTCAGGTCGCCGCCACCGCACCGGAAAAGGCGGTCGCCCGTGCCGCCGCGCTCACCGAGCGGGCCGATTTCGACTGGAAGAACCCCAATCGCTTCCGCGCGGTGATGGGCTCTCTGGCGATGAACCACGCGGGTTTCCACGCCAGGGACGGCAGCGGCTACCGGTTCCTTGCCGACTGGCTCATCAAGCTCGACGAGAAGAACCCGCAGACCACCGCCCGCATGTGCTCGGTCTTCCAGACGTGGAAGCGCTACGACGCCGACCGGCAGGCGCTGATGAAGGCCGCGCTCGAGCGCATCGCCGCCCGGCCCGGCCTGTCGCGCGACGTGACCGAGATGGTCACCCGCCTGCTGGGCTGAGCCCGGCACCAAAGAAAAACGCCGGGGGCTGGGCCCCCGGCGCTCCGTGAGTGGCGTCCTGTATCGTCTTGCAGACCGGGCGTGAGGGCGCCCGGCGGAACCTCAGCCCCGGCTCATTCGAACCGGCTGTAGGCCCCGGCGGGCGCACGGTGGTCGTGGCCCGAGGTGGCGATCACAGGCTCGGCCGAGTGGTCGACCGGGCGCAGGATGGTGCCGTTCTCGCTCAGCGCAATGACCATGTCCGACTGCGGCAGCTCGGCCGAGGCCATGACCGCGGGCGCGCCCCAGGCGTCGGGCCGGGCAACCGGCTTCAGCGAGCGCGGCAGGCCGGCGCAATAGGGCTGCGCGCGGGTCCATGCGATCATGTCCTCGCGCTTGGTGCGGCTGTGGAACGGGCCCCAGTCGGCGGCCACGCCGCGCATGTTGCGGCTCACCACGCGGTCACGCGACACGGTCTTCGCCATGATGCGCAGCCCGCAGGCAAGGTTCAGGCGCGGATCCTTGAGCGCGTCGCCGCTGCCCGCCTGGCAGCCGTAGAGCCGCGCGGTCGAGGGAAGGATCTGCAGCAGCCCGTACCAGAGCCCGCCGCCGCCCACCGCGGTGGGGCGATAGGTGCTCTCGTGTTTGGCCAGCGCCGAGACCAGCCCAAGCCAGAACGCCTCGCGGTCCTCGCGGCCGGCGCTCGGGTAGGCCGGGCACCAGGTCGCGATGTCGTCGGGAACGATCTCGGGCAGCCGGCTCGCCGGTCCGCGCAGCGCCGAGAGCGCCGCGAGCGACCAGGTGTTGCGCCCGCCCTTGGTGCCCCAGCGGGCTTCGGGGATGGTCGTCCGGCGGGCGAGCGGGCGCACCGAGGAAGACACCGCGTGCACCGACTCGGTCGGGGGAAGCGGAAACGGAAGCGGGTCCGAATGTGCAGCGCTTGCGATCAGCAGCGCCGCCAGTATGGAAAACAGACGTGGCAGCATGGCTGAACCCATGCCATACGGGCGCTTTCCGGTAAAGTTTTCTGCGCCTGCGAAATCGGCCGCCCCGGGAACCTCTCCGCACGAACCTGCGTTAACCCATTGGGACTCAATAAGGCGAGCCCCCTGCGGCCATGGGCGGATTGCCGCCGCCTGTTCGCGAGCCCGCCCTCAAGGTGCCCGAATCCACGGTCAGTTTCGTGGCCATGATCAACTCCGACAAGCCCTCCACCGTACGTCCGTCCGTACTTCCATCGGTACTTCCATCGGTACTTCCGGCCGTCCGCGCGCTCTCTGCGCAGCTGGCCGGATGGCGTGCCCGCCCCCGCTCAGCCGCCCGTCCCCAGCCGCGCCCCGTCCCCGCCGACGAGGAGCTTCCCGAGGCCTGTCGCGACGGCCGTCACCCCCGGCAGATCGACATCCCCTTCCGCGACAGCCCGCCCGACTCCGCCGAGCGCGGGCGGCTGCGCACGCAGGGCCGCTTCCTCGCCCGGCAGGACGACTGGGAGACGCTGGCCCGCGGCCTGCGCGAGGCCGACATCGATCGCGCCGCCACCCTGGGCGGCACCCCGGTGGCGCGGCTGCTGGCCGAGGGCGCGCATTCCGACGCGGTGGAAAGCGCGCTGGCCGCGGCCGGGCGCAACGATCCCACCGCCGCCCGCGCCAGCCTCTTCGCCCTGCGCGACGCCATCGACCGCGTCGAGCGCGACCCGTGGCTTGCGCTGGTGCCGGCGCTGGCGCATCTCGCGGTGGCGCGCGGCTGGGCCGGGCGTCCCGGCGCCCCCGTGCCCGGCGCCCTGCGCCGCGACGCCCGCGCCCAGCACCTCGAGGCGGCACAGCGGCTGGTGGCGCGCTTCGATCCGCTGGAATGCGACTCGCCCGCGCTTGCCGCCGTGCGCTGCGCCCTGCTCGAGCTCGAGCCCCGCCCCGAGGCGCGGGTGATCGACGATTACGAGGACCTCATCGACCTCGACCCGGCCTGCCCCGACCACATGCGCGCGCTGGGGCGCGACCTGCGGCCCTCGCGCTTCGGCAACTGGGACCGGCTCGACCACGAGGCGCGCCGCACCGCCGGGCGCACCGCCGACCTCTGGGGCAGCGGCGCCTACGCATGGGTCTGGTTCGACGCGCTGGCCAGCGGCGAGGCCGGCGCCTTCGCGGCGGTCGACGGCGAGCTTTTCGCCGAGGCGCTGCACGACATCCTCGCCCGCCGCCCCGACCAGCACATGGCCAACCAGCTCGCCGCCTTCTGCGGCCTCTCGCTCTCGGGCGCCGCGGCGCCGCGCTCGGCGCAGGCGCGCATCGCCGGCTGCTTCGGCTGGATCGTCCACAACCACCTGCGCGAGATCCACCCCGGCCTCTGGGCCCGCGCCCGGCCCATCCCCGGCAGCGTTGACGCCGGCGAGCGCCTGCGCCGCGGCAAGTCGCGCGCGCTCTCGGCGCTGGCGGAGCATTTCGCCCATCAGTTGCGCCTTGGACGGCAGGTCCGCTTCTCCGAGGCGGGGATCGCCCTCACCCCCACGCCCTGTTCCTCCTGCACCCTTGCCCCCTGTTCCGCTCTGGCGTATCCCCGTCGCGATCAGCGAGACGAGGATACGCCATGCTTGACCTGAGCTACGAGGCCCCCAAACCCAAGGTCATTGCCGGGGCCAAACACGACTGGGAACTGGTGATCGGGATGGAGATCCATGCCCAGGTCTCGTCCCAGGCCAAGCTGTTTTCCGGCGCCTCGACCCGGTTCGGCGCCGAGCCGAACTCCAACGTGTCCTTCGTGGACGCGGCCATGCCCGGCATGCTGCCGGTCATCAACGAGTACTGCGTCGAGCAGGCGGTGCGCACCGGGCTGGGCCTGAAGGCGCAGATCAACCTGAAATCCGCCTTCGACCGCAAGAACTACTTCTACCCGGATCTGCCGCAGGGCTACCAGATCAGCCAGCTCTACCACCCGATCGTGGGCGAGGGCGAGGTGCTGGTGGACATGGAGCCGGGCATCGCGCGGCTGGTGCGCATCGAGCGCATCCACATCGAGCAGGATGCCGGCAAGTCGATCCACGACATGGATCCGAACATGTCCTTCGTCGATCTCAATCGCACCGGCGTGGCGCTGATGGAGATCGTCTCGCGCCCCGACATCCGCGGCCCGGAAGAGGCCGCCGCCTATGTCGGCAAGCTGCGCCAGATCCTGCGCTACCTCGGCACCTGCGACGGCAACATGCAGAACGGCAACCTGCGCGCCGACGTGAACGTCTCGGTCTGCCTGCCCGGCGCCTACGAGCGCTACCAGGAGACGCAGGACTTCGGCCATCTCGGCACCCGCTGCGAAATCAAGAACATGAACTCGATGCGCTTCATCCAGCAGGCCATCGACTACGAGGCGAAGCGCCAGATCGCCATCCTCGAGGCCGGCGGCTCCATCGACCAGGAAACCCGTCTCTACGATCCGGACAAGGGCGAGACGCGCTCGATGCGCTCCAAGGAAGAGGCGCACGACTACCGCTACTTCCCCGACCCCGACCTGCTGCCGCTCGAGATCGAGCAGGCTTGGGTGGACGACATCGCCGCCTCCCTGCCCGAGCTGCCCGACGCCAAGAAGGCGCGCTTCGTCACCGAGTTCGGCCTGTCGGAATACGACGCGGGCGTGCTGACCGCCGAAGTGACGAACGCCGCCTATTTCGAGCAGGTCGCGGGCGATGCGGGCGACGGCAAGCTGGCCGCCAACTGGGTCATCAACGAACTCTTCGGCCGCCTCAAGAAGGAAGACCACTCGATCGAGGACAGCCCGGTCACGCCGGCGCAGCTCGCAGGCATCATCCGCCTGATCACCTCGGACGCCATCTCGGGCAAGATCGCCAAGGACCTGTTCGAGATCGTCTACACCGAGGGCGGCGACCCCGAGAAGATCGTCGAAGAGCGCGGCATGAAGCAGGTGACCGACACCGGCGCCATCGAGACCGCGGTGGACGAGATCATCGCCGCCAACCCGGCGCAGGTCGAGAAGGCCAAGCAG
>NZ_JAATOS010000218.1:0-6614 GCF_011806505.1 Salipiger sp. HF18
CCATTTGGAATGGCCGGCCATGGATGCCTCTTGCCTTGCTATGCTTGGAATTGGAGGCTCATTACCCCATGCGATGGAGGGCTGGCAAGCCTGCGGGCCGAGAGAGGCCCCCGGCACGCCCCGGCAGGCGGTTTGCAGGCGGCGGGTGGACGGCGGGTCACTCGGCCCCGGCCACCACGCTCCAGAGGAAGATGTCGAGCGACTGCGAGATCCGCGAGCGGTCGAAATTGTCGGCGAAGCTGCGCACGAGGATCGAGTCGTAGCCCTTGTGGATCTCGATGGAGAGCTGGCGCAGAAAGGCGAGCGCAAGCCGGTCGCTGCGGTCCAACTCCTCCGAGATATGCACGAAGATACCGTAGCGTTCCTCGGAGAAGACCTGCGGATCGACCCGGGCGGTGCAGTCCCGGAATTCGGTCTCGCGGATCGCAGCGATGGC
Source organism: Salipiger sp. HF18 (assembly GCF_011806505.1). Classification (NCBI taxonomy): domain Bacteria; kingdom Pseudomonadati; phylum Pseudomonadota; class Alphaproteobacteria; order Rhodobacterales; family Roseobacteraceae; genus Salipiger; species Salipiger sp. HF18. Next base: position 437 of record NZ_JAATOS010000218.1, read on the forward strand.
GCGCGACACGATCTCGAGATCGCCGACGGAATAGTAGATCTCGCCGCTGCAGAGCGCCCGCGCCAGCGTCCGGTGGTCGGGATAGCTGCGCACCGCCACCGCCGCCGACGGGTCGGTCAGCGCCGGGTCGGGGTTGGTGTAGGGGGCGAGGGTCTCGGGGTCCCTGCCGAACTTCTCCGCCGCCGCGGCGCAGCGGGTAAGGTCGTTGGCCTCGCTCTCGCTGAGCACGACCTTGTCCACGTCGGGGTGACGCTGCACCACCTCCGAGAAGGTTTCGCCGAAACCGAACTGGTCGGCCATCAGCTTCACCGCGCGCGGTGCCGTGGTGCCATTGACCACGCCCACCACCGGCCCGACACAGGGCCAGTGCGCCACCCATTGCCGCTCGCTGACCTGCGCGCGCCCCACACCCGAAAGATAGACCGGCGGCGAGACGTAGACATTCTCTCCGGCGAGCCGCTCGCGGGTGATGGTGGCGGGATCGCAGAGGATGTCGATGCGGCCCGCGCGCAGCTCCTCGAAACGGTCGGGGGCATCCACCGCGAGGTACTCGACGGTGAAGGTCTCGCGCTTGCGCAGCTCCTCCAGCGCGCCGGTGCAGACGTTGACCATGTAGCCGGTGAAGACCATGTCTCCCTGCCCTGAGGGTGCATCCACCGTCATTCGCCCCTCGGTCCGGCGCGGCCCGAGATAGGCGAAGGGCGGCGCGTCGCTGCGCACCCCCACGATCAGGTCGGCCTGCGCCCGGGCGCGGACGCCCGGCAGGCAGAGCAGCACGGCGGCGAAGAGCGCAACGGCAAGGCTTCGGCAGGGCATCATCGGGGCCTCTCGGATCGGCTCAGGTCTGACGGCCACGGAAGGGCTGGCCCACCGCGGTGAACACGCGCTTCATCGACTCGGTCTCGGCGAACTCGGCGGCGCTGGCGTAGAGCAGCAGGAAGATCGAGAAGGGCAGCGTCACCATGATCGTCATGTCGGCGCGCGTCACCAGCCCCGGGGGCGCGATGCCGAAGAGGCTCGCGGCGAGGTTGGCGACCATCCACAGGAAGGCCGAGAGCACCAGTGCCACCCCAAGCGTCACGAACCAGCGCAGCCGGTCGTGCTGATCCGCGAGGAACAGCAGCCCGCAAGCGCAGACGTAGGACATCAGGAAGATGCGCGGCAGCTGCTCCACCTCGGTGGCGAGAAAGGCGAGCCCCGCCCCCACCGCCTTGCTGCCCTCGCCCGCGAGGATGTGGCGGGCGACGCCGTCGGCACAGAGGCAGGTCACGAGGCCGTAAAGCACGCTGGCGCAGAGCGCCGGCCAGAAGGCGAGCTTGGCGTAATCCCAGAACGGGATCTGCGCGGTTTCGGGCCGTGGCCAGGCGCCCTGGTCGATGCGCAGGTGGCGGAACAGGATGGTGAGAAAGGCCAGCAGCACCAGCGCCGGCAGCAGCGGGATCAGCATGGCGGCGGCGACGACGCGGACCTCCTCGGCCTCGCCGAAGGCACCGACGCCGCTTGCGACCAGCGCGTATTTCTCGACCAGCACGTAGCTGAAGACGGCGCCGAAGATGCTTGCCAGCGTGATGTCGTGCAGCGACTGCGCGGTGCTCTCGCCCGCCACCTTCTCGATGATCTCGGCGGTGGGCGTGTCGCGCAGCGCCTCGGGGATGCGGCGCGAGCGGATGGCATAAAGCGCGAACAGGCACTGCATGGAGTCGGCCAGCGTCACCGCCTCGTCCTGCAGCTCCTGCAGCGCCTCGTCGTCGCTGTGCAGCTCGCTGATCTTGTTGGCAAGCTGGTTGTAGCGGGCCCGCAGGTCGTCGATGCGCGCGAGCGGCGCGTCGTCGTTGAAAAGCTGGCGGAAGGCCGAGCGCTGCGGCCCGATGATCGGCGCCTGAAGCAGGTCGATGCAGCGCAGCGAGCTCTCGATGCTCTGCACGGTGCCGCGCAGGATCGGGTTTGCGGGATGCGCCTCGAGCCGCTCGCAGAAGGCCTGGAGCAGCGGCATTTGCGCGTCCTCGCCGAAGTGGCCGTAGTTGAGCTCTTCCAGCGACTGCAGCACCCGGAAGATATTGCGCGGCACGCCTGCGAAGAAATAGGCGATGGCGCGGATCTTGCGCTCGATCACCTGGAAGGTGGGCGAGGTCGCCCCGAGCGTGATCGACATGGCAAGCCAGAACGGCAGCGCGGTGCTGTTGGTCAGCGCCCCCTGCGCCGCGCCGTCCTCGCCGCGGTTGACGATCGAGCGGGCGATGGTGCTGGCGCCGCCGCTCACGGTCTCGGCCTGGCTGCTGCCGGCGATGAAGGCGGTGACCAGCTCGGGCGACAGCAGCAGCACGGCGTAGAGCCCGATGAAGAATATCATGTAGATGAGAAGCCCGCGCCGGTGCTCGGAGCGGGTGGTGAGCGCCGACATGCGGACGTTCTCGAGCTCCTTGCGCGAGGTCTGGTTGTTCGACTTCAGATTGTCGACGGCATCGGCGGTGGTGTATTCCTTGTAGGCTTCGAAAAGCAGGATCACCGCGCCCAGGGCAATCGCCCAGATGGCATAGTTCTGCATGAGACCGGCTCGCTTGGCTGTGGCGTCCCCCGAACGCGTGAAAGGAGCTATGTCAGGTGACCGGGGTCACCAGGAGCACTTCTGGAACTCGGGATTGGGGCCGGGGCCAGCGGAGACGGTCACCGCGGCCGCGAGCAGCAGGGCAAGAAGACTGTGTTGCATGGGTTCGTTCTTCTAAATCAAAGGTCAAATCCGTAACGGGGAGAGTTTCCCCGAGAGTATATCTACCATAGGTAGCACAAATTCCCGAATCGCGCAACTTTCGCACCCCCGCCCGCGCCGTCCAGACTTTTTCTTTCGCGCGCGAAGGGCTACCTCGGGAAGATCATGAGCCGCTTCCTGATCCTCCAGCTGCGCCCCGAAACCGAGGCCAGCGACGACGAGTTCGAGGCCATCCTGCGCAAGGGCGGTCTCGCCAAGGAGGACGTGCACCGCCTCTGTCTCGACCGCGAGGATCTGCCGCCGGATCTCGATCCGCGCGATTATGCCGGGGTGATCGTCGGCGGCGGTCCCGGCTGCGTGTCCGATCCGCCCGAGAAGAAATCGCCGGTCGAGGCGCGGATCGAGGCGGCCTGCCTGTCGCTGATGCCCGCGATCACCCGCCATGACGTGCCCTATCTCGGCTGCTGCTACGGCATCGGCATCCTGGCCCATCACCTCGGCGCCGAGGTCGGCAAGGCGCGCTACGGCGAGCCGGTGGGCGCCGTCCCCTGCCGCGTCACCGAAGATGGCGCGCGCGATCCCCTGCTTGACGGGCTGCCCGAGCGCTTCGACGCCTTCGTCGGCCACAAGGAGGCGGTGCAGTCGCTGGCGCCGGGGCTCGTGCACCTGCTCGAGGGCGCGGCCTGTCCGTTCCAGATGATCCGCCACGGCACCAACGTCTACGCCACGCAGTTCCACCCCGAGGCCGATGCCGCGGGCTTCGAGACGCGCATCCGCATCTACCGCCACCGCGGCTATTTCGCGCCGGAAGAGGCGGAGGGTCTGATCGGAATGTGTCGCGAGGCCGAGGTCATCTGGCCCGAGCGGATCCTGCGCAACTTCGTGCAGCGCTTCCGCTGACAGCGGGGGCTGGCGACGGGGACGTGGGCGACGAAGGCCCGGGTCGCACAGGTCCAGGTGTCAGCTGCCCGGGCGTCGGAGGCTGACGTGACGGGGCCCGAGTGACGGAGGCCCGAGTGACGGAGGTCAACGTTGACCGTCCCCCGCGTGCCTCAGCCCGCGCAGGAGGTCTTTGCGACCTCCACCGCGATGCGCAGCAGCAGTGCCACGCCCGACACCACCACGACCCAGGCCGGCGGCTTCGACAGCGGGCCGTCGAGGAGCCCCGCCTTGATGCGCCCGCCAGCCTCGTCGAGGCTGGCGCGCGCCGCGATGTCCAGATCGCCCGACCGCGCCCGCGCCGCACGCAGGGCCCGCGCCTCGTGCCAGCGGGCGCGCAGCGGCACGCCCACGGTCCAGATCCCGCCGACGAGGAAACAGGCGATGAGCAGCCATCCGGCCACGTCCAGCGGTAGGGCGCAGATCATGCCCGGTTCAGCCCTCGGGCAGGCTCAGCGGCACGCCCCCGGCCTGCGACAGCGCGATCAGCGTCCAGAGCGCCGGGCCGGTGCCGCGCGCACCTGTGGCCAGCCGCGAGATCGTGCCGACGGCAACGCCGCTGCGCTTGGACAGCTCGTCCAGCGTCATGCCGCTGTGCTTCTGGATGTTGCGCACGATCTGCATGCCCATGAGCCGCGCCGTCTCCTTGGCGGCTCCGGCCTCGGCGCGACCGATGTCGCGCTCGCTCAGCACGCCCTCGAGCTCCGAGAGCAGCGCCGCCTCGGCGATGCGCGCCTGCTTCACCGGGTCGACGGCGCTTCCCGAAAGGGACTGCGCCGGCTCACCGAAGCCGTTGATGGCACCGTCGTCGGCCTCGGCCGCCACCGCGCCATGCGATTCGAAATCCGTATGTGCCATGTCCACCTCTCCTGATCGCATCCGTGGATTGACGTGTAAGTCAATATAGGCAGGTTTGACGTCAAAGTCAATTTTGCCAGAGCTCGTGCCCCACCCTGCCCCGCGTGGGCCCCGGATCAGCCCTGCTTGGGAAAGCGCGTGACCTCGCGCCAGAGCCGGTCGAAGCGCAGCGGATCGGCCCGCAGCGCCTCTACCGCGCCCTCGGCATCCTCGCGCATACCGCGCCAGAAGAAGCCCAGCCGCGTGCCCTTGGTCTCGGTGTAGAGCGCCGCCGCGCCCACCTGCAGGTCCGGGTAGAGCAGCGCCAGCGCGTAGGCCTCGGGGTCGCGCGAGCTTGCGGAGCTGCCGGGAGGCGCCGGCACCACGTGCTCGAACCGGCTCTGGATCGCGGCGACGTCAGGCAGATCACGCTGATCGAGCGCCGGGGCGGCCTTGGCGTCGGCGATACCGTGGCGGCGCAGCGCGTCCTCCGGGGTCAGCGGCGACAGCAGCCGCGAGAGCTGGCCGATGCGCTTGTGCAGGGTAAGCTCGGCCGGCGCCAGCTTGCGCGCCTCGCCGGGCAGCAGCCCGACCTTGTCGATGGGCTGGGCGTAGGACGACAGGACGAAGAGGGAAAACACGTCTGGGGCCTCGAAATTCCTGCGGCGGAGTTAAGCGGCCCGCGCGGGCCGCTGTCAATCGCCGCGCCCTAGAGCGGCCAGATCAGCGGGATCAGCAGCGACGAGAGAATGCCCACGGTGATGTTGAGCGGCACGCCGACCCGCAGGAAGTCCGAGAAGCGGTAGCCGCCCGGGCCATAGACCAGCGTGTTGGTCTGGTAGCCGATGGGCGTGGCGAAGCTGCAGGAGGCCGCCACCATCACCGCCACCACCAGCGGACGCGGGTCGATGCCGAGCGCGTTGGCGAGCGAGATCGCGATGGGCGTCACCACCACCGCCACGGCGTTGTTCGAGACCGCCTCGGTCAGCACCGAGGTCAGCACGAAGACCGCCCAGATCAGCAGCGGCCCCGGCAACACTTCCATAAACGGCGCCAGCGCGCCCACGATGAGCTCGACCGCGCCGGAATGCTCCAGCGCTGCGCCGATTGCCAGCATGGCGAAGATCAGCGCCAGCAGCTGGCCCTCGATGAACGAGAACGCCTCGTCGGCGTCGATGCAGCGCGCCAGCAGCACGACCGCGACGGCGACCACGGCAAGCGCCAGGATCGGGGCCACCCCGAGCGCGGCAAGCACGACGATCCCCGCCATGGCACCGATGGCGATGGGCGCATGGCCGCGCCGGAAGGCACGGGCCGAGGGGTGGGACACGTCCACCAGCTCCATCTCGTCCGCCAGCCGCTTGATGTCCTCGGGCGAGCCCTCGAGCAGCAGCGTGTCGCCCACGCGCACCACGAGATCGTCGAGCTTGCGACCGATGTTCTGGTTCCGACGGTGCACCGCCAGCGGGTAGACGCCGTAGCGCCGCCGCAGGCGCAGGGCGCCCAGCGAGCGGCCGACCATCTTGCAGCCGGGCGAGATCAGCACCTCGACCGTGGTGGTCTCGCGCGCCGAGATCTGGTCCACGCGTTTCAGCGACTTGTCGCGCTGCAGGCTGAGCAGCTCGGTCATCTGGGTGCGCAGCACGACGCGATCGCCGACCTCGAGCGTGACGCCCTGCAGCTCGCGCCGCAGCG
>NZ_JAATOS010000219.1:0-6609 GCF_011806505.1 Salipiger sp. HF18
TAGCCCGCTATGGTCATCAGCTCCCCATGGGCGAAGTTGATCAGCCCCATGATCGAGAACACCACCGCGAGCCCCAGCGCCAGCAGCGCGTAGGTGCCGCCCAGCGACACCGCGTTCACCGTCTGCTGCAGAAAGAAATCCATGCTACGCCTTTCAGCCGTCGAGATAGGCGCCGCTCAGCGCCTCGGAGGTTGCCAGCTCTGCGGCGCTGCCCTGCCCCACGATCCGCCCGCCGGAGAGCACGTAGCCCCGGTCGGCGATCTGCAGCGAGCGCGCCACGTTCTGCTCGACCACGCCCAGCGTCACGCCGGCGCCGCGCAGCCGCACTAGAAGTTCGAAGACCTGCTCGACGATCAGCGGCGCAAGGCCGAGCGACGGCTCGTCGAGCAGCAGGAGCTTGGGCCCGCTCATCATCGCGCGCCCGATGGCCAGCATCTGCTGCTGCCCGCCCGAGAGCGTGCCCGCGAACTGGCCGCGGCGAGGATCGGAAACAGGTCGTAGACCCGGTCCCAGGCTTCGGCCACGGCCGCCTTGTCGCGGATGCCGTAGGCGCCCATGCGCAGGTTTTCAGCCACGCTCAGGGTGTTGAAGACGCGCCGCCCCTCGGGCACCAGCGTCAGCCCGGCGGGCGCCAGCGTCTCTGCCGGGTCGTGGGTGATGTCGCGGCCGAGGAACTCGACCGTGCCGGAATGCACCGGCACCAGCCCCACCAGCGCGTTGAGCGTCGAGCTCTTGCCCGCACCGTTGGCGCCGAGGAAGGCGACGATCTCGCCTTCCCCGATCTCGAAGTCGATGCCGCGCACCGCCTCGACGGGCCCGTAACGGACCATCAGACCGGACGTCCTGAGAAGCGGTGTCATCGCGGCCTCGCCTTACTGCATCCGCGGAGCGGGGATCAGCTCGGCTGTGGGCGATGGCTGACCGACAAGCTCGCGCTCGCCTTCCTTGACGCGGATCATCGACACTTCGCGCACCGGCATGCCGTCGGTGCCCTTGTAGGTGATGACGCTGGTCGCGCCCTGCACACCCTCGAGGTTGGCGAGCGCGTCGCGGATCGCCTGCGGATCGGTGGAGCCCGCGGCCTCGGTCGCCGCCTCGATCACCTTCACGAGGTCATAGCCCACGGCGTTGAACACGGTCTGCGACGGCGCACCGGTGACGTCCTCGTACTTGGCGTTGAACTCGGCCAGCGGGCTGCCTTCCGCGGCATAGCCCGCGGTGGTGAAGACGAGGCCCTCGGCAGGCGCGCCCAGCGAGAAGGTGGTCGGGCTGTCGATGCCGTCCGAGCCGATCACCTGGCTGGTGACGCCGGCGGCGCGCAGCGCGTTCAGGAAGGAGGGAAAGTCGGGCTCGTAGGCCGCGGTCATGATGACGTCGGGCTGCGGATCGTCACGATGGCCGAGAAGTCCTGCTGGCCGATGGAATAGGTGTCCTGCCCAAGCATCTCGCCGCCGAGCGCGTCGAAGACCTCGGCGAAGTAGAGCGGCAGCGTCGTGTACTGGGTGTCCGGCGAATAGAGGATGTAGCCGGTCTTCATGCCCTGCTCCCATGCCCATTCCGCCGAGACGGTGGCCTGCACGTTGTCGCCGGGGAAGTTGGCGAACATGTACTCGCCGCCCACCATCGGCAGCGTCGGCGACGAGGCGCAGGTCGAGATCGCCGGGATCATCGCACCCGAAACGATGCCCATCGCCGCCAGCGACGGGTCGGCATCGCAGGGCAGCACCAGCACCGAGACGCCCGCGTCCACCAGCTCCTGCACGGCGATGGCTGTCTGGGCGGCGTCGGAACGCACGTCCTTCTCGAGCAGTTCGATGGGCATGTTGCCCCCGATGCCGCCGGCCTCGTTGATCTCGTCGACGGCGATGTGCACGCCCTCGATCACCGGGGCGTCGTATGTGGCCAGCCCGCCGGTCTGCGCGGTGGCCACGCCCACCTTGAGCGTTTCGGCCAGCGCCGGGCTCATCATCCCGAGCGTGGCAAGGGCGGTGGTCAGTGCGAGTCTCTTCATGGGTCGTTCTCCTCTGTCGGTTGATGCCCCGGTTCGGCGGGGTCGTCTTGGGTCTGGGACGTTCCGAGATAGGCCTCGATCACCGCCGGGTCGCTGCGGATCTCGGCGGGTGCGCCGGAGGCGATGAGCCGGCCCTCGTTGAGCACGAGGATCCGGTCGCACAGGCTGTTGATGAGCTTGAGGTCGTGGTCCACCAGCAGGATGCCGATGCCGAGCTCGCGGGTGAGGCCGCGCAGCGTCTCCATCAGCGCATCGGTCTCCTCGCGGTTCATGCCGGCGGCCGGTTCGTCGAGGAACAGCAGCTTGGGCTGGCAGGCGAGCGCGCGGGCGATCTCGATCCGGCGCTGGTCGCCGTAGGAGAAGGTGCCCGCGTCCTTGTCGGCGTGACCGGCCACGCCGAGCCGCGCCAGCGCAGCGTCGGCGCGCGCCCGGGCGTCCTTGCCGCTTCCGGTCGAGAGCCCCGCCACCAGCACGTTCTGCTCGACGGTGAGCGACGGGAAGAGCCGGATGTTCTGGAAGGTCCGCGCGATGCCGAGCTCGGCGATGCGGTGCGTCGGCAGTCCGTCAAGCTTCGTCTCCCCCAGCCGCGAGGTGCCCTCGGTGGGCTCCAGCACGCCCGAGAGCATGTTGAGCAGCGTCGTCTTGCCCGAGCCGTTGGGCCCGATCAGGCCCACGATCTCGCCCGGGCGCAGCGTGACCGAGACGTCGTTGACCGCTGTCAGCCCGCCGAAGCGCATGGTCATGTGCTCGGCCGTCAGCGCCGAGCGGTCCGAGACCGCCGGCAACGTGGCCTCGGTCTTCTCTGCACCGCGACGGGTGAAGACCCGCTCTTCCCATTCCTTGAGCCCCGCCAGCCCTTCGGCCTTGCGGAACATGGCAAAGAGGATGATCAGCGCGATGCCGATCTGGGTGGTGCCGAAGACCTGCGGCACGGTGAAGGCGCCGATGTCGAAGCCGCTCTCGAAGCGGCGCAGCACCTCGGTCACCACGGTGATGGTGACGGCGCCGGTCACCGCGCCGGTGACCGTGGTCATGCCGCCGACGATCAGCATGGCGAGCAGCTGAAACGTGTCGACGAAGTAGAATTTCTTGGGGCTGAAGGCGCCGAGGAAATGCGCGATCAGCGCGCCCGACAACGCCATGACCGCGGCGCTCAGGATCCACGAGATCAGCCGCTCGCGCTTCATGTCGACGCCGACCGCGCCCGCCGCGATGGCGTTCTCGCGGCTCGCCCGCAGGCGCAGGCCCGACACGCTGTCGCGGTAGAGCCGTGCCACCACCAGCGCCGCGACGCACCAGCCCGCCGCCACCCAGAGCGAGGTCTCGCGCGGGACGCCGAAGAAGGTGCCCGAGCCTCGGGTCACGTCGCGCCAGCCGATGATGACGCCGTGGGTTATGATCAGCAGGCCAAGCGTGGCGATGGTCGCGGCCGAGCCGTCGAGCCGCCCCACGGCAAGCCCCACCACCAGCGCAAAGGCGCAGGTCACCACGATGGCCACGAGGATCGCCGGGAACAGACCAAGCTCGGTCGCCGCCAGCCACGCCGGAAGCTTCGGCAGGGTCGCGGCCTTCATCGCCGCCGGCAGCGTCAGCAGCGCCGACACATAGGCCCCCACCGCCATGAACGACAGGTGCCCGAACGACAGCACACCGCTGTTGCCGCTGTAGATCCCGATGCCCACCACCGCGATCAGCGAGATGAAGAACACCGACAGCACCCGCTCGCTCGCCGCCCCCAGTCCCGTGGCCACCAGAGCCGCCACGATGACGAACGCTGCTGCCGCGGCGAGTGCGATGGCCATGTTGCGTGGTGAAGCCGTGAGCATTGCGAATCCTTTTCTGACGCCCTGATGATTGTGACGATATTTTTTCACCGGCAAGAAAGTTTTCTGGTTTGACAAGATTTTTTCACCACGCAATCGTGGCGGCGAACTTGGAGAGGCAACATGCAGGTCAGGGCTCGAATCGAGCGAATTTCCGGGGAAATGACCGCCACCGAGCGCCGGATCGGCGCGGCGATCCTGCTCGACTACCCGTTTGCGGGGCTCAAAACGAAAACCTCGGCGCCGTCGATCTCGCGCTTCGTGACCAAGCTCGGCTTCCAGGGCTACGCCGAATTCCAGCGCAGCCTGATCGCCGAGCTGAAGGAGGGCGAGCGTTCGCCCGTGGACCTGCAACGCACCGCCCAGCCGGTCGAGGGCGCCTATCTCGCAAGCTTCCTCAGCCGCTCGGCCACGGTCATGCAGGGTGCCTCCACCGCCATTTCCGAGGCGCAGTTCGAACGCATCTGCGCGCTGCTCGCCGACCCGAGGCGCGGCGTCTACTTCCTTGGCGGGCGGATGAGCGACACGCTGCTGAGCTTCATGTCCCGCCACTTGCGGCAGGCCCGCGACAAGGTTCACCACCTGTCGCCCGACCCCGAGGCCTGGCCCGACCACCTGCTGCGGATGAAGCCCCGCGACGTGCTCTTCGTGGCGGATTTCCGGCGCTACCAGAAAAGCCTCGAGCGGCTCACCGAAGGTGCCGTGCGCGAGCGCAAGGTGCAGGCGGTGGGGCTGACCGACCGCTGGCTCTCGCCCTGCGCGGCACATGCCACCGAAGTGCTCGCGGTGCCGATCGACAACGGCACGCTCTGGGACACCTACACCGGCGCCTTCGCGCTGATCGAGGCGATCGTCACGCGCATCGCCGAAACCCACTGGACCACCACAAAGACGCGCATCGAGGCATGGGATGCCATGCGCCTCGATTTCGGAGACCCCGACACATGATCTCAGATCCCCTCGTATTCGCCGCCACCTCGGACATCGCCGGCAAGCTGCGCGGCAAGGCCTTCCCGCTGTCGCAGATCGAGAAGCGCTTGAAGCGCGGCGTCGGCTGGACTCCCACCAACGTGCAGATCACCTGCTTCGACGCCATAGCGGATACCCCCTTCGGCGCGCTCGGCGACCTGCTGCTGATCCCCGACAGCGAGACCACCGTGGCGCTCGATTACGAGGACGGCAGCCCGGTCGAGCGACTGGCGCTGGGCGACATCACCGACCTCGACGGCACACCGTGGTCCTGCTGCACGCGCTCGATCCTGAAGTCCGCGCTCGAGCGGCTGCGCAAGGCGGCGGGGCTCGAACTGGTGGCCTCGTTCGAGCACGAGTTCCAGTTCACCCCGACCGAGACCACGCCGGGACAGGCCTATACCTTCTCGGGCTTCACCCGCCGCCGCGCCTTCGGCGAGGCGCTCATGGCGGCGCTGGCGCAGGCCGGGCTCGGGACGGACACCTTCATGAAGGAATACGGCCCCGACCAGTACGAGATCACCGTGACCCCCTCGCAGGGGGTGCGCCCCGCCGACGAGGCGGCGCTCCTGCGCGAGATCACCCGGCTGACCGCGCAGCGCGTGGGCGAGCGGGCGACCTTTGCGCCGATCCTCGATCCCGACAACGTCGGAAACGGCGTGCACATCCACATGAGCTTCCTCGACGCGGCGGGCGCACCGGCCACCTACGACCCTGCCCAGCCGCAGGGCATGTCGGCCACCACCGGCAGCTTCATCGCGGGCGTGCTCAAGTATCTCGACAGCATCGTGGCGCTCACCGCGCCCTCGGATGTCTCCTACCTGCGCCTGACCCCGCACCGCTGGAGCGCCGCCTACAACAACCTCGGCTTCCGCGACCGCGAGGCCTCGCTGCGGATCTGCCCGGTGACCGCGACCGATCCCGAGAGCATCGCGAAACAGTACAACTTCGAGTACCGCGCCGCCGATGCTGCCGCCTCGCCCCACCTCGCGCTTGCCGCCATCGTGCACGCGGGCTGTCAGGGCATCGAGGACGCGCTGCCGATCCCCGCGGTCACCGAGGAAGACCTCTCGGTGCTCTCGGCCGAGGATCTCGCCGCGCGCGGCTATGCCCGCCTGCCCGAGACGCTGCCCGCCGCCCTCACCCGCTTTGCCGAGAACGAGACCGTCACCGGCTGGTTCCCCGAGGGCTTTGCCGAGGTCTACACCGCCCACAAGCGCGGCGAGCTGGCGTGGCTCGACGACAAGGACACCGCCGCGCGCTGCGCCGCCTACGGCACCGTCTACTGACCCGCGGACATCCCCCGGGACGGCGCGGATTTCAGCGCCGTCCCCCCCCAAATCCGTCACGCTGAAAAAAAGTTAAAGACAAACCTGTCTAGACCTGTCTACCATACATGAAGAGACAGGAGGACGGATGAAGCAGAGCGCCGCAGAATCGAAGTCCCAGCGCATCGCGCGGGTGCTCGAGGCCGAGATCCGCTCGGGCACGCTCACCGACGGCGCGGCGCTGTCGAGCGAGAACGCGCTTGTCGAACGCTTCGCCGTCTCGCGCACCACCGTCCGCAAGGGGCTCGGCATCCTCGCCGCCAAGGGGCTCATCCGCACCAAGGTCGGCATCGGCTCCTTCGTGACCTACGGCGGCGCGGTGATCGACAGCGGCTCGGGCTGGAGCCTGTCGCTGGCGGATGGCCGCGCCCGGCTCGGCACCCGTATCCTGCGCATCGCACGGCTTCCCATGGACCTCGACGACCCCGCCCCGCAGGGCGAGATGCTGGCCGTGGACCGCATCCGCTTTCGCGAGGAG
>NZ_JAATOS010000220.1:0-6559 GCF_011806505.1 Salipiger sp. HF18
GCGCGCCGGTGCCGCCGGTGCGGCCGCGCACCATCACGCCCCCGGTCTCGGGCGCCCGCAGCCATTCGAAGCCCGGCGCCGCCCCCAGAGGGTCGAACACCCCTGCGAGCCGCGCCGCGGGCGCCCGGGCCAGCAGCCCCATCCAGCCCCTGCGGGCCTCCGTTCCGATTTCTGTCACGCTCATCTGGACAACCTTGCCGACTTGTCTAGAGTTCTATACAACTAGACAAATCATAGAGGTGAGTCGGCTTTCGACGCAAGCCCGCATACGTGAAATTTCGGTGACAGGGCCCGGCAGCGGCCCCGACAGAAGAGTCAGGACATGGCCCGCAGTCCGATCTGGAAATCCATCGCCGAAGAGCTCGAGGGCGAAATCGGCCGCGGGCTCTACCGCGCCGGAGACAAGCTCCCGACCGAGGCGGAGCTCTCGTCGCGCTTCGGCGTGAACCGGCACACCGCGCGCCGGGCGCTCGCGGACATGGCCGAGCGCGGGCTGGTGCACGCCCGGCGCGGCGCCGGGGTCTTCGTGCAGGCGGCCCCCTTCGACTACCCGATCGGCGGGCGGGGGCGGGTCTCGCAGAACATCCGCGCCTCGGGCCGGCTGCCCGAGAAGCGGGTGCTGCGGGTCGAGACCCGCCCCGCCGACACCCCCGAGGCCGAGGCGCTCGCCCTTCCCGCGGGCGCGCCGGTCATCGTCTACGAGGGGTTGTCGTTGGCCGAGGGAGTCGCCATCGCGCATTTCGTCAGCTGCTTTCCCGCCGAGCGCATGCCCGGCCGGCCGGAGCCCCGGAGGGGGGGGCCGCCGGCCCCCGAGGCGCGGCGGCTGACGGGCGTCGCCGACTACCCCCGCCCCCACCCCCGCCTCACCGCCGAGGCCGCCACGCCCACGCAGGCGCTGCACCTCGCCACCCGCGAGGGCGCGCCGCTCCTGCGCAGCGAGGGCGTCAACATCGACCCCGAGGGCGTGCCGGTGGAATACGGACTGACATGGTTCGCCGGGGACCGGGTGGCGCTCACCTTCTCCGCCGATGAGAGCTGACGGGGCGTGTCCGGGTCTGGCGAGGTCTGCTGAGGCCCGCGAATAAAACCCAAGGTTGTGAATTGCTGTGTCCTCCACGTCACGCGGGTGACACGTTGCCTCGCTAGAACCTGTGGAAAACCTCCGAGCGGGTCACCAGAATGACGGCACTCCTTCCCCCCCTGCGCCTTGTGGGCGCCACCCTTCTACGCGAGGGCGAGCTGCAGAAGCGGTCGCTGGTGATCGAGGGCGGGCTCATTACGAAGGGCCCGCTGCCCGAGGTTGACATGTCAGGCTACCTGATCCTGCCCGGCATCATAGACCTGCACGGCGACGCCTTCGAGCGCCACATCGCCCCGCGCCCCTCGGCCCCCTTTCCGATCGAGGCGGGGCTGCGCTCGACCGACCGCGAGGCCGCCTCCCACGGCATCACCACCGCGTGGCTCGCGCAATGCTGGAGCTGGGAGGGCGGCATGCGCGGCCCCGACTTCGCCGAGGCGGTGATGGCGGCGATGGAGACCTACCGCCCGCGCGCGCTGACCGACCTGCGCGTCCAGATCCGCTGCGAGACCCACATGCCCGAGACCCGCGAGCGCCTGATCGCGGCGGTGAAGCGCTACGGCATCGACTACGTGGTCTTCAACAACCACCTGCCCGAGACGCTCGAGGCGGCCGAGACTGCGCCCCACAAGGTCACGCAATGGGCCGAGCGCGGCGGCCGGTCGCCGGTCGACTTCCTTGCCGTACTGCAGGCGGCGCGCGCCCGCGCCCGCGATGTGCCGCGCCACCTCTGCGCCCTGGCCGAGGCCTTCGACGCGCTCGAGATCCGCTACGGCAGCCATGATGACCCCGACGGCGAGACGCGGGAATACTACCGCATCATCGGCGCCCGCATCGCCGAGTTCCCGACCACCGCCGCCGCCGCCAAGCTTGCCAAGGCCTGCAACGACCCGGTGCTGATGGGCGCCCCCAACGTCGTGCGCGGCGGCTCGCAGTCGGGCAATGTCTCGGCGCTGCACCTCGTGTCGCGCGGGCTCTGCGACGCGCTGGTGTCGGACTACCACTATCCCTGCCTCGCGCAGGCGGCCTGGGTGCTGGTCGACCGCGGCATCCGCGACCTCCCGCGCGCCTGGGAGCTGATCTCGAAGGCCCCCGCCGAGATCATGGGCCTGGCCGACCGGGGCACGCTCGACCGCGGCAAGCGCGCCGATTTCGTCGTGGTCAACGAGACCACGCGCGAGATCGAGGCGACGGTCTGCGGCGGCCGGCTGTCCTATCTCGCGGGCGAGGCCGGCGCACGCCTGGTGGGCGCCATGACCGGCCCGCGGCTGGCGGCCGAGTAGCCGTCGCGCGCCCGTCGCGACATCCTCCGGGACCGCCCGAACACACCGCCTCCCGGTCCCGTCAGTCGCCGTGACGGCGCGAGTACCCCCTCCCGGCGACCACAAGGATGCCCGAACAGCGCTTCCCCCCTCACGGCGACCCGCAAAGAGGCCCGAACGGCGCTTCCCTGCACAGCAGGCTTGAAGTGGCACAGCAGGCCCGAAGCGGCCCGAGGGCACCGCTTCGACTTCCCGGCACCTGCCTCATACCGGCCCGAGCGCGACGCTTTCGACTCCCGAAGGCCAAGCCCGAAGACACCGCTTGCCCCTCCCTTCGGCCCCCAAGGCGGCCCGCATGTGCCGCTTCCCCCTCCGACCTGTCTCAGTTGCGAGACAGTTCCGCGCCGTCCGCGACCTTGGTCGGGATGACGCCTGCCGCCGGACTTGCCAGTCTTCAGGTCAACCCGGGTGGAGGACCCGGTGCGCACAGGAGGATTACCATGAACGTCATGACCGAAACGCAGGGCAAGTACGCCTCGCCCTTCAAGGCCCGCTACGACAACTTCATCGGCGGCGAGTTCGTCGCCCCGGTGAATGGCCGCTACTTCGACAACATCACGCCGATTACCGGCGCCAAGGTCTGCGAGGTCGCCCGCTCCGACGCCGCCGACGTCGAGAAGGCGCTCGACGCCGCCCATGCCGCCCGCGAGAGCTGGGGCCGCACCTCGGCCGCCGAGCGCAGCAACATCCTGCTCAAGATCGCCGACCGCCTCGAGGAGAACCTCGAGACCCTCGCCCAGGCCGAGACCTGGGACAACGGCAAGCCGATCCGCGAGACCACCGCCGCCGACATCCCGCTCTCGGTCGACCACTTCCGCTACTTCGCAGGCGTCCTGCGGAGCCAGGAAGGCAACATGTCCGAGATCGACCACGACACCGTGGCCTATTCCACGAGCCGCTGGGCGTCGTCGGCCAGATCATCCCGTGGAACTTCTCGATCCTGATGGCCGCGTGGAAGCTGGCGCCCGCGCTTGCCGCCGGCAACTGCATCGTGCTCAAGCCCGCCGAGCAGACCCCGGCCGCGATCATGGTGCTGGCCGAGCTCATCGCCGACCTGCTGCCCGCCGGTGTGCTGAACATCGTCAACGGCATGGGCGCCGAAGTCGGTGCGCCGCTGGCCAGCAGCCCGCGCATCGCCAAGATCGCCTTCACCGGCTCCACCGCCACCGGCCGCAAGATCATGCAGGCCGCGACCGAGAACCTGATCCCGGTCACGCTCGAACTGGGCGGCAAGTCGCCGAACATCTTCTTCTCGGACGTGATGGCCGAGGATGACGCCTTCCTCGACAAGGCGGTCGAGGGCTTCGTGCTCTTCGCCTTCAACCAGGGCGAGGTCTGCACCTGCCCGAGCCGCGCACTGGTGCAGGAAGACATCTACGACGCCTTCATCGAGAAGTGCATCCAGCGCGTGAAGGCCATCAAGCAGGGCGACCCGCGCGACATGGAAACCATGGTCGGCGCGCAGGCCAGCGCCGAGCAGCAGGACAAGATCATGTCCTACTTCACCATCGGCCGCGAAGAGGGCGCCGAGGTTCTGGTGGGTGGCGATGCGGCTAGCTTTGACGGCGATCTGTCGAACGGCTTCTACATCCAGCCGACGATCCTGAAGGGCCACAACAAGATGCGGGTCTTCCAGGAAGAGATCTTCGGCCCGGTTGTCTCGGTTACCACCTTCAAGGACGAGGCCGAGGCGCTCGCCATCGCCAACGACACCATGTACGGCCTCGGCGCCGGTGTCTGGACCCGCGATGCCAACCGCTGCTACCGCTTCGGGCGCGCGGTCGAAGCTGGCCGCGTCTGGGTGAACAACTACCACGCCTACCCGGCCCACGCGGCCTTTGGCGGCTACAAGCAGTCGGGCATCGGGCGTGAGAATCACAAGATGATGCTGGACCACTACCAGCAGACCAAGAACATCCTGATGAGCTACAACCCCAACAAGCTGGGCTTCTTCTAAGGCTCCTCCCGTCCCGGGCGTCCCCCCTTGCCAATCATGGACGCCCGGGGCGCACGCCCCGTGCCGGTGCGGCCCCTCCGCGCTGCGCCGGCACACCCCCAAGCGGTGCCTTACCCTTCCCCTCCCAAGGCACCGCTTACCCCTCTCCCTTTCCCTCCGACCTAGGTCCGTCAAGTCTCTGGAGTCAGCGCCGCTCTCCAGCTAAGCACCTAAGAGCTGAGGAGAAACGCGGATGATACCAAACTACCAGACGCTGATGAGGCCGGTCCTAGAAGCTGCCCTCGAGGGAGAGCGCAAGATTTCGGATGTCGTCGAGGAACTGGCAGTCTCCTTCGGCCTCACAGATGAAGAGCGCGCCGAGCTTCTCCCGAGCGGCACGCAGACCACCATCGCCAACCGGGTCCATTGGGCGCGCTCATACCTCAAGCAGGCCGGACTGGTACGTAACCCCCGTCGCTCCTGGTACGAACTCACCGATTTGGGACGATCTGTCGCGAGCGATCCAACGGCCTGTGTCGATACGGCCTACCTGCAACAGTTCGAGCAGTTCCGCGCCTTTCAGACCCGGTCCAAGACGAACGTGAAGGACACTGCAGAGCAAGACGATGCAGGCAATGATCAGACTACGCCGGATGAAAGCATCCAGCTTGCTTACAAACGCCTGAACGAAACCTTGGCCGCGAACCTCTTGGATCAGGTCAGGGCTGCGTCGCCCGCGTTTTTCGAGATCCTGCTCATCGAGTTACTGATACGCATGGGTTACGGAGGCTCGTCGGAGAACGCGGGCCGCGCACTGGGCCGCAGCGGCGACAATGGTATAGATGGCGTCATCGACCAAGATCCACTTGGGGTTGACCAGATCTATATCCAAGCTAAGCGATACGCTGAAACGAACACCGTCGGCGCCGGCGACATCCGCGACTTCTTTGGCGCACTCAATATCCGGCGCGCGACAAAGGGCATCTTCTTTACCACCTCGTCCTTCTCGCCATCTGCCCGTGACACCGCACTTGCGCTCGGCACACGTATCATCCTGATCGATGGCCCTCAGCTGGCTCGCCTGATGATCCGCTACAACGTCGGATGCAGGGATCGCGACGTGCTCCACATCAAGCAAATAGACGAAGCATACTTCGACGAAGGAGCCTGAGTCGTCCTCCGACCTAGGTCGCATCGGCAGCCGTCCGGCCGCTTGCTAGGGTTCCGCCCATGCGCTTTCTGGTTCTCGCCCTTGCCCTGAGTCTCGCCGCCCTCCTGCCCGCCCGGGCCGGGGCGGAGGCGCTCGACCGCGAGGCGATGGAGGGCTTCGTCTACGCCCCCTACGCGCTCGGCGAGCAGGTCAACGAGAAAGGCCTGTGGGAGCTGCGGAATTCCGGCGGAGGGCTCGCCGGCTACGCCTTCGAGACCGAGCTGATGGCGCCCCTGCCCGGCTTCTCCGGCGCCCCGATCAACGTCTTCGTCATGCTCGATCTCGACGGCCAGTTCCTCGACGTCCGGCTGATCTCGCACAACGAGCCGATCTTCGTCTCGGGGCTGGGTGAGGCGCCGCTGCGGGGGTTCCTCGAGCAATATGCCGGGCATTCGATCTCCGAGACCATGGTTGTCGGCAACGCCTATGGCCATGGCTCCGGCGGCTCGGCGCTGGTCTATCTCGACGGCGTCACCAAGGCGACCGCGAGCGTGCGCATCGCGCATGAGAGCATCATGGCCGCGACCCGCGAGGTGGCGCGCGAGAAGATGCAGGGCGTCTCCTCCGGCCCGCCCGCCTTCCCCGACTCCGCCGTCGACGAGCCGCTCGACTGGCAGGCTCTGGTCGATCAGGGCATCGCCACCCACGCGGTGGTGAGCAACGCCGAGATCGACGCGCAGTTCGCCGGCACCATCTGGGCCCATGACGATCCCGAAGCCGAGGACGAGCCCGACGCGCCCTATCTCGACCTCTGGATCGTCGACCTCGGCCCCCCCAGCATCGCCCGCGCGGCGCTGAGCCCCGATACGCAGGCCGAGCTGCAGCGCTTTCTCGCGATCTCGCCCGATGAAGAGCCGATCCTGCTGGTCGAGACCGGGCGCCACGGGCTGGTCTCACCGGACTTCGTGCGCAACACCGCGCCCGACCGGCTTTCGGCGGAACAGGACGGGCTGCCCATCGCCCTGCGCGACGCCGACCTGCTGGTCGAGACCGCACCCGGCGTGCCCGAGGGA
>NZ_JAATOS010000021.1:0-30070 GCF_011806505.1 Salipiger sp. HF18
GCTGGCCTTCGAGCCGCTGCGCAGGCTGGGTGCAGTCAGCGGCAGCTGGCAGATCGCCGCCGCCTCGATCGAGCGCCTGAAGGAGCTTCTGGACACCGTTCCGGACCTGCGCGATCCGCCCTCCCCCCGCCCCGCGCCCGAGGCAGTGCCCGAGGTCGTGCTCGACAACGTCACCCTGCGTTACGGCGACCAGCCGGTGCTGCGCGGCGCGAGCTTCGTGGCCGAGGCCCGCAAGACCACGGCGCTGGTGGGTGCCTCGGGCGCCGGCAAGTCCACGGTCTTCAACCTGCTCACCCGCCTCGTCGACCCCGAGGGTGGTCGGGTCGAGATCGGCGGCGTCCCGGTGCAGGACATGCGCCTCTCGGACCTGCGCGGCTTGTTCTCGGTGGTCAGCCAGGAAGCGCTGCTCTTCGACGAATCCCTGCGCGACAACATCCTGCTCGGCCGCAAGGACGTGACCGAGGAACGTCTCGAACAGGTGCTCGAAGCGGCGCATGTGGCCGACTTCCTGCCCCGGCTCGAGGGCGGGCTCGACGCGCAGGTGGGTCCCCGCGGCTCGTCGCTGTCGGGCGGCCAGCGCCAGCGCGTCGCCATCGCCCGCGCCATCCTGCGCGATACGCCGATCCTGCTGCTCGACGAGGCCACTTCGGCCCTCGACGTGCAGTCCGAGGCAGTGGTGCAGGCCGCGCTCGACCGGCTGGCCCAAGGCCGCACGACCCTCGTGATCGCACACCGACTCTCGACCGTGCGCCACGCCGACAAGATCGTGGTCATGGATCAGGGCCGAGTCGTCGAGGAAGGCACGCACGATGCCCTTCTTGAGCGCAACGGCGCCTATGCGCGACTTCATGCCATGCAGTTCGCGGAAAGCTGACCGGCCCCCACTCGCAACTCCCGCCAAGCCGCTTTAAGCTGCGAGGGAACAGACGGGAGAGTGCCATGAGCGACACACGCAAGGTCCTGCGGGTCAGCGGGCCGGAGACCGAACACTTCCTGCAGGGGCTCGTGACCAACGACGTCGCCCTGTTGAAGGACGGGCTGGTCTATGCAGCGCTGCTCACCCCACAGGGCAAGTATCGCGCCGATTTCTTCCTCGTCCCCGATGGCGAGGACATCCTGGTCGACGTGGCCGAGGGGCTCTACGAAGGGCTGGCCAAGGCGCTTACGATGTACAAGCTGCGCGCCAAGGTCACGATCACCGAGACCGACATCACGGTCGCCCGCGGCCCCGGCCCCGCGCCCGAGGGCGCCTACGCCGACCCGCGCGACCCGCGCATGGGATGGCGCGCCTATGATGGCCGCCCCGACGAGAGCGCCGACTGGGACGCGCTGCGCGTCGCCGCCTGCGTGCCCGAGAGCGGCATCGAGCTGACGCCGGACACCTTCATCCTCGAGGCCGGGTTCGAGCGCCTGCACGGCGTCGACTTCCGCAAGGGCTGCTATGTCGGTCAGGAAGTGACGGCGCGGATGAAGCACAAGGTCGAACTGCGCAAGGGGCTGGTGACGGTCGAGGTTAACGGTGCCGCACCGGTCGGCAGCGAGATCACCGCGGGCGAAAAGGCTGCGGGCGTGCTCTACACGCAGGCCGAGGGCCGTGGCATCGCCCATTTGCGCTTCGACCGCGCCGGGGACGAGATGACCGCGGGCGACGCGGTTGTCCGGTTCGCGCCATGAGCGTCGAGGCACTCGCCCGGGTGTTCGGCGCCGACGTCACCGCGACCGCGCCGCTGCACGGCGGCGACCTCTCCGAGGTGCTGCGGATCACCTTCGCCGACGGCCGCTCGATGGCGGTCAAGCGCGGGCCACGCGTGGACACCGAGGCGCGGATGCTGGCGGCCATGGCCACCGCAGGCGCCCCGGTGCCGCGGGTGCTTCACCAGGCGGGCGACCTGCTCTGCCTCGAGTGGCTCGACGAGGGCACCGCCTCGCCCGAGGGGTGGGAGGCGCTGGGGCGCGGGTTGCGCACGCTGCACAACTGCACCGGCACCGCCTATGGCTGGCCCGAAGATTACGGCTTCGGCCCCGTGCCCATCGCCAACGAGACGATGGCGGACTGGCCCGAGTTCTGGGCGCGGCGGCGGCTGCTGCCCTTCCTGCCGCGCCTGCCCATGGCGCTGGCGCGCCGGCTCGAGGCGCTGGCCCGGGCCCTGCCCGAGCGCCTGCCCGCCCGCCCCTCGCCCGCGCTGCTGCACGGCGACCTCTGGACCGGCAACACGCTCTTCGGGGCCGGGGACGGCTGGATGATCGACCCGGCCTGCTACCACGGCCACGCCGAGGTCGACCTTGCCATGCTCGAGCTCTTCGGCGCGCCGCCCAAAGCCTTCTGGCAGGGCTACGGACCCGAGGAACCGGGTCGCGCCGAACGTCGCGCGATCTACCAGCTGTTCCCGGCGCTGGTGCATTTCCGGCTCTTCGGCGCGGGCTACCAGAGCATGGTGGCACGGCTTCTCCTGGCCGCGGGGATCTGATCCCCGCGCGCCCTGCCCGGGACTGCGCGCTCCAACACCGCCTCAGACGAGCTGCTTCTCGAGCAGCTGGACTGCGGGCCTTGCGCCTGCCCGCCGCATCAGCGCGCCCGAGGCGGCGTTGAAGGAATGCACCGTGGTGACCCAGCCTTCGCAGCCCTCGGAACGGATCCCGGTCTCGAAGCGCTCAACCAGCCGCCGGGCAATGCCGCGCCGGCGCCAGGACGGGGCCACCGCGATATGTTCGAGCACCGCGACCCGTCGCCCCCGCTCGACCGCGCTGGCGGGAACATCGCGGAGCTTCCACAGCAGGTAGCCGCGCGGCACCCCCTCGGCGCGGTAGACGAGGATCCGCCCCCCCTGCTCCATCAGCGTGGCGAGGAACGCCTCGAGCGTCTCGGGGTCCGCGTCATCATGGAAGCGGTGCGGCACCCGCTGCACGTGCAGCGCATTGAGCCCGCGCAGCAGCGCGGCCACGTGCGGCAGGTCGGTGTCGAGGAATGTGTCGATCATGAAAAGGGCCTCCTAGGCTTTGCGCCGGAGGCCCTTGCTGTTCTGAAAATGTCGCCCCCGGATCGCACGGGGACAAAGTGGTCGGCGCGCGGGTTATGCGCGTTCCGAATACTCCATGGTTTCAGTGTTCACGATGATGTCCTCGTCCTGCCCGACGAAGGGCGGCACGAGCACCCGCACGCCGTTGTCGAGCACGGCGGGCTTGAAGCTGTTTGCGGCGGTCTGACCTTTGACGACCGGCTCGGTCTCGACGATCTTGCAGGTGACCTTCTGCGGCAGCGTCGCGTTCAGCGCCTCTTCCTCGTGGAATTCGACCACGATGGTCATGCCGTCCTGCAGGAACGGGCGACGCTCGCCGAGGATGTCGGCGGGCAGCTGCACCTGCTCGTAGGTCTCGGTGTCCATGAAGATCAGCTGGCCGCCGTCTTCGTAGAGGAACTGCATGTCCTTCTGCTCGAGCCGCACGCGCTCGACCTTGTCGGCGGACCGGAAACGCTCGTTCAGCTTGGAGCCGTTGCGCAGGTTCTTCATTTCGACCTGTGCGAAGGCACCACCCTTGCCGGGCTTCACGTGGTCGACCTTCACGGCAGCCCAGAGGCCACCGTCATGCTCCAGCACGTTACCGGGGCGAATTTCGTTACCGTTGATCTTGGGCATCAGGGCTAAACTTTGGCAAAAGGTTGATGAACGTTTGCCGGCTCCTATATCTCTGTCGTCCTGCCCGTGCAAGACAACGAAATACGGAATGCCCGGAAAGTGAGCTATGCGCTAACGTCAACGGTGCCTTGCGTTACAGATGTATCCGAATCAAACGGAATGGTCCATAACGCCACTCACGCCGGAAAAGACAAGAGCAATAATCAAAGGTCGAATCATGAAAGATTTCGTGGATAGCACTGCGTTCAATGCAGAACAGGGCAACCGTGCGCGGAAGCTCTTTGCAGCGGTGGTGCTGGCTGCGCTCGACGACGCGATCGCCGATGACAAGAAATACGGCAATGGCCCGGAACAGATCGCCCGTTGGGCGCGCTCGCGCGATGGGCGCGAGGTTCTCAGCTGTGCCGGTATCGACCCGAACGAACGAGTCGTGTCGGGCCTGATGGAATTTGTCGGAAAGGGTGTACGCACCTCGGTCGCGCTGTCGCGCGAAGAGAGCGAGCGTCGTCACGCCGCAGCATCGGCAGATCGCGCCGAAGCCGCCTGACCCCAGAACGCTACGTCAGAATGCATGAAAGGCGCGCCCGTCTCCCCGGGCGCGCCTTTCGTTTTGCGCGGCGTTTTTTGACGCGACGTTATTCGTAGTCCTTGCTCATCGCCATTCGGTGGATCTCGCGGCGCACGAGCTTGCGGACGTTGCGGGTGATCCGCTCACCAAGCGCGCCCTGCAGCTCCTGCCGGATCATGTCCGACACCATGCCGCGCA
Organism: Salipiger sp. HF18; assembly: GCF_011806505.1. Lineage (NCBI taxonomy): Bacteria > Pseudomonadati > Pseudomonadota > Alphaproteobacteria > Rhodobacterales > Roseobacteraceae > Salipiger > Salipiger sp. HF18. Next base: position 4,402 of record NZ_JAATOS010000021.1, read on the forward strand.
CCATCTCCTCGTCGACGAGCGCCATGGCGCCACCCTCGGGCCGGGTTTGCGGCAGGGCCGTATCGTCGTTGCCGGGACGGGGCGTGCCGCGCCATTCGGGGCCGCGCAGCACCGTGGCCTCGGCCTCGCGCTGCGGCTCCGCGGGCTTGCGGTCGTGATCCTCCCACTCCAACGGCTCCTGCGCGCGGTGCACGAAGGCAGCGTCACCCTCGCCCGGCTCGGCGGGCGCGGGGCGGTTGCGCGCGACGAGCTCCTCGAGCGCGGCGATCTTGCCCGCGAGGCCAAGCTCGGGCGTGTCCGCGGCCTGTGCGGGAGCTTCAGCGACCTCGGCCTCTGGACGACTGCCGGTCTCACTGTCCTCGCCCTCAGGCTCGGCCCCCGTGGCCTCTTCGGGCTCGGCGGCCGGGAAGCCGCGGCCCGAGTGCATCTCGAACTCGTCGATGCCGAAGCCCGCGGCATCGAACTCTGCCGCGAGGGTGCGTGCGACCTCTTCCTCGACGAAGCTGTCGAACAGCCCCTCGGTGTCGTCGCCGTCCTCGACGTAGTCGGGTTCCACCGGCGGCACCGGCACCTGCCGCGCACCCGCCACGACCGGCTCGGAGAGCACGAGCGTCGGGTGGGTCAGCAGGATCGGGCCGCCATCGCGGGCGGGGGGCGGCGTCTCGCCGGACAGCTCCGCGTCCGGCACGCGCAGCGCCGGGGTGAGCACGAGCCGCTCCGGCTTGTCCTGCCGGTTGTCGGGCTCTTTGACCACTTTGGCAGGCTCATCCCGCAGCTTGGGGCGGGCGTCCTCGGAGACGAGTCGCCGGATGGAGGACAGTACGTCCTCGATTTCCACATTCGTCACTGGGTCTGACATTCAAGTTCCACTCTTGCCTCGGGAAAACTGTAGCCCGAGGCGCGATTCCAGACAACAGATCCGAAAAAACCTAGTTTTTACCGAGGGCACGCAGCACACGATCGAGGTCTGCGCCCTGCTGCGACTTCACCGGAGCGGAGCGGACCATGTTGTAGTAGGCCGCCGGATCGTAGACCGGCACCGCGAGCCCGAGCGCCCTGGCGGTCAACTGACCGATCGAGGCAAGGACCGCGTAGGCGGCGATGGTCTCGTCCACCTGGGCCGAGATCTGCGCGGCGCGGGCGTCGAGAAGCTCCTGCTCGGCGTCGAGCACGTCGAGCGTGGTCCGGGCGCCCAGCGTCGCCTCCTCACGGATGCCTTCGAAGGCCACCCGCGCGGCGCGCACCTGCTCCCGCGTCGAGACCAGCGAGGCCTGCGCGATGCGCAGCTGCGCATAGGCGCTGCCCACCGCCTCTTCCACGTCGCGGCCGGTCGAATAGAGCTGCGCGCGCGAGGCATCGCGGTCGGCGATAGCCTGCCGCACGCCCGAGGTCAGCCCGCCGCCCTGGTAGATCGGGCCAGAGAGGCCGAGCGCCACGGCACCGCCACGGTTCGCTCTTTCGGAATCGAAGGTGTCGCTGGCGCCCCAGCTGCCCTGAAGCTCGACCTTCGGCTGCATCTGCGCCTCGGCGATCCTGACCGAGATGTCGTTGGCGGCGACCACGTGCCGAAGCTGGGTCATGTCCGGGTGGGTGGCCAGTGCCTGCGACTTGGCGTCGGGCACCGAGCCCGGCAGGCGCGGCAGGCCGCCCGGCGACTGCAGCGCGCCCGGGTAGTTGCCGACGATGGCGTTGTAGGTCTCACGGCTGACGGCGAGCTGGCCCTCCTCGGCGGCCAGCAGGCTGCGCGCCTCGGCAAGCCGGGCCTCGGCCAATGCGACGTCGGTGCGGGTGACCTCGCCGACCTCGAAACGGTCCTGCGCGGCGCGCAGCTCCTCGCCGATGACGCGGACGTTGTTCTGGCGCAGGGTCACCGTCTCTTCGGCGCGACGCACCTCCATGAAGGCGGAGACGGCGCTCAGCAGCACCTGCTGCTCGACCGAGACCAGCGCCGCGCGGGTGGCGAGCACCGCTTCCTTGGCGGCCTCGAGCCCGAGACGGCGCGCGCCGCCCTGGTAGAGCGTGAGCGAGGCGATGAGGTTCGCGCTGGCGGTGACATCGGCGCTTGGCGCCCAGCTGTAATCGCCGGTCAAGAGGTTGGCGTTGTTGGCCGAGCCGTAGTTGCGGCTGACGTTGCCCGACCAGCTCAGGACCGGGCGCAGTGCGGCGACGGCCTGCGCGACATCTTCGTCGGCGGCCCGCAGAACCGCCCGGTTCTGGTCGAGCAATCCGCTGGTGACATAGGCGTTCGAAAGCGCCTCGGCGAGGGTTTCGGCCGACGCCGGAACCGCGTTGACTGCGGCGAGGCACAAGCCCGCCACCATTCCAAAGACCGTTCTGCGCGCCATGACTGCCCTCTCTGCCCGCGTTTCTTGCGGCGGCTGCGCTTCAGAGTGCGAACGCCGCTTCTTTTTTGTATCCGGGCAACACCGGCGCGGTCGCGTTGAATGCGAACCGCCAGGTGATTGCCCCGTCGATCTTCCATCCGATGCGCACCACGCCCAGAGCCCCTTCCATGAAGAGGCAGGCGATGCGGCCACCGTCCTTGAGTTGTTCAGAGATTCCCGCGGGAAGCGCCTCGACGCCGCCTTCGATCACGATTGCGTCGTAGGGCCCGTGGGTCTTGGCGCCGTCGACCAGCGCGCCCACGTGCAGCACGACGTTGTCGGCGTGTTCCGACAGAAGCTCCTGCGCCTCTTCGGCCATGGCCTCGTCTTCCTCGACCGCGACGACTGCCTCGGCGATGCGGGCGATCACGGCCGACGAATAGCCGTACCCTGCCCCGATATCGAGAACGAGGTCATCGTTGTCGAGATTCAGCGCGTCGAGCATCTTGGCCAGTGTCCGCGGCTCGAGCACGACCCGGTCCGGGGACAGCTCGACGTTGCGGCCGGCATAGGCCGCCTCGCGCTTGTCGTCGGGAACGAATGCTTCGCGCGGGATCCGCAGCATGGCCTCGATGATCGGGAACTTGGTGACATCCGAGGGCCGGACCTGCGTATCCACCATCATGCGGCGGCGCGTGGCGAAATCGGTCATCCGCTAAACTCTTCCGTTCAGTATGGTCTCGAATGTTTGTGCCACACTTGTTCCGCTGCCGCAATGACGGAGAGAAACGGATTCGCGCAAACGGGGAAAGGCGCAACACTGGCGCCTTTCCCCGTTCGGATTGATGGTATGGAAGCGACGGCGCGATCAGGCGCCGTCGAGGTCTTCAGTCAGGCTCTTCAATCGTCGTCCCGCGCGGTCCCGGCCTGGGAGGTCCCGGACCCGGACGTTCCGGCCGCGCCTCCGGCGGCACGCCCCGCGAGGAAGGCCTCGAGCAACGCCGCGATGTTCATTGCGGGCGTGGGCGGCGGGACCGCAACCCTCGGACGGCGCGCGAAGAGCAACAGCAGAATCGCCAGGACGAGATACCCCCCCCCGACGACCAGCATCGCGGTCAGCAAGTCATACGCCTCGGCCAACGCCACCAGCGCCGCGTCGGTGAAGAAGACAGCGGCAACGATCACGCAGACGAGCGCGAGCGCACCGAATACCAGTTGCCGAACGAGTAGGCGCAGCCGCAGTTCGAGCGCGTAGAACATCTGGCCTTATTACCTCCGGGCGTTCAGGTAACCCAGCAGGAAGCCCGCCGCAGCGGCAATACCCACCGCCTGGAACGGGTTGGCACGGATCTGGCCGATGGCCGCGTCCTCGTATTGCGCCGCGCGACGGCCTGCCTCGTGCAGCAACTCCTCGCCCTGAAGGCGCATTTCGCCGGCCTTTTCCTCGACCTTGCGCTTGGCGTCCTTGCTGCGGCGCGTGCCGATCTCGCCCACGAGCTCGGTGAGCCCGGCGAGGTCCTTGCGCAGCGTCGCGATCTGGGCACTGAGGTCGTCGGCGTCGCGGGACCCCTTGTCGCTGCCCGACTGCGACCCGGTTGCGGCGGCTTGTACGGATGCATTTGCCATGGTCCGATCTCCCTTCGGAAAGATGTGGTTGTCGGTAAAACGCGGAGCCGCGGGCAATGGTTCCGGCGTCCCCCGTCATTCTCTGTGTCGGCCGGCCGTTCTGGCGGGCACCCTTGCGAGGTGCACCGGCAGGCCACCGTCCTGACCGCCGAAACAACGGCTTGCCGCGACTGTGCCACGCGCGTCGCCTCTCGCAAAGCGCGAACGCGCGTGACCCTCTGTCGCCCCTGCGCCGCCGCAGTCACCGGCAGGTTCACGCCGTCCCGGGCGCCTCGCAGGCACTGCGGTTTCGCGGCATCCCGCGGGAGCGTATGGTGTGAGAAGGGAAGAGACCAAGTGCAGGAGGAAACCTCATGTCCCGAAATACGTTGATACTCCTTGCGATTGTCGTGGTCGTCGCGATCATCGTCATGGCGACGATGGGCCAGGAGGGGGACGCCACCATGGCCCCCGAGACCAGCACCGAGGAGGTCCCGGCGGCCCCCGCCACCGAGTGATGCCGGCGCTGCCCAGACTGCTTTCATTCGGCTCTCGCGCCGCGAGGGGTCGTTGAAGCCCGGCCGGGTCGATGCCCCCCTCGGCGCAGACGGCGCTCTGCGGACCGCCCGCGAGGATCAGCGCGCCGATGTCGGCGCCCCCGGGCAGCTCAGCCTTGAGCGTGACTGTGATGTCCTGCACCAGCACCCTGCCCCGTCGCCCTTGCACTGCATCTGCACCCGGCGTTGTTGCACAAATCGGGCAAGGGATTCACGACATGAATTCAAAATGATAGCTGTTGAGCATGAGCAGTTGGGCCCCTACGAAGTATAAGACCACGAACTGGTCGGCTTACAATGAAGCGCTACGGCAACGCGGATCGCTGACGATCCACTGACCGGCAGTGCATTGCGCAGCAATGTCACGAGAGGTTGGTTTGATCCTGACATGGAATGGATCCCTCCGCCGACCGGGAGACGCGGTCGCCAACAGAGCTTCAGCGATACCACGATCCAGACTTGCCTGACGATGAAGGTGCTCTTTGGCATGCCGCTGCGGCAGACGACCGGCTTCGTGCAGAGCCTGCTGCGGCTGGTCGGGCTGGACTGGAACGTTCCGGACTTCAGCACGCTCTGTCGCCGCCAAAGAGCGCTGAACGTGAGTATCCCCTACCGCGGCGGCGCGGGTCCGCTGAACCTGCTGATCCCTCTCGGGACATTGCTGCGCAATGCCCTGCCGGGCAGCGGACAGTACAGGCATCAAGGCCGAAGGCGAAGGCGAAGGCGAGAGGAACGCCCGCAAGCACGGGGGCCCAAAGCGCCGCATCTGGCGCAAGATACACATCGGCATCGACGAGGAAACGCTGGAGGTTCGGGCCGTCGATTGCCCGACAGGCGATTTGCATGGCAAATCTGCCGAGAGAGGAGGTCACGGGAAGCAATGTAGGCGATGCGCCCGTCTTGCCTGACTTGCTCGACCAGATCCCGTCTGATGAAGAGATCGGTTCCGTGACGGCAGATGGCGCATACGATACCCTCAAGTGCCACGAGGCAATCGCTGCCCGTTGTGCCGCTGCGATCATCCTGCCCCGCAAGAACGCCAAGCCGTGGAAACCGACGAGCCCCGGAGCCCCCGGAGCCATCGCCCGCAATGAGGCTCTGCGCGCTTCCAAATATTTGGGTCGCGCCATCTGGCGACCCCTCTCGGCAGCATCCTGCGGATGCGCCTGCCGGGCAGTGGATGGTCTGGCTACCACCGCCGGAGCCGGGTCGAGAGCAAGATGAACTGCATCAAGCTGCTCGGCCAATCCCTCATGGCCCGAGACTTCGACCCCCAGGTCGCCGAGTTGCAGGTTCGTATCGCCGTGCTGAACGGCTACACAGCGCTCGGCATACCCGTCACGGAAGCTGCGGGATAGGTTCGTCCAGGGAAAGGGGAACCTCGGTGTTCAGACAATTTGTGCAACAGAGCCTCGTCCAGTGGCCCGCGGTGTCGCGGTGAACGCCGGTGCTTTACGCGTGCTTCGCGATCCGGGATACAGGGCGGGCACCGGTCTCAATGCCGCGGAGGAGCACATATGAAGTCAGCAGACCGAACATCCTGAATACGGTCCCGGACAGTGCCCCGGGGCTGTCGCGCATCGCCACAGGTGACTGCGCCGGGTTCGCGCGTCTGCGCATATGTCACATGCCTTCAGAGATCTTCACATGGAAAACCACTTCGAAAGCCCGTTTCGCGGGGTGACGCTCGATCAGCAGGTCACCAATCCCAACATTACAGTGGGTCGCTTCAGCTACTATTCGGGCTATTATCACGGCCACAGCTTCGACGACTGCGCCCGCTACCTCGTGACCGAGGAAGGGGCCGACCGTCTTGTCATCGGCAGCTTCTGCTCCATCGGCTCGGGGGCGTCCTTCATCATGGCTGGCAACCAGGGCCACAGGGCCGACTGGATCAGCACCTTTCCCTTCTACTGGATGTCCGAGATTGCGGCCTTCGAAGGGGCGCAGAACGGATACCGGCCCGCAGGCGATACAGTGATCGGCAACGATGTCTGGATCGGCTCCGAGGCGATCGTCCTGCCCGGCGTCACCATCGGCGACGGCGCGGTGATCGGCACGCGGGCCGTGGTGACTCGCGATGTCCCGCCCTATGCCATCGTGGGCGGCAACCCCGCGCGCGTCATCCGCATGCGCTTCGGGGACGTGCAGATCGCGCGCCTGCTCGAGATGCGGTGGTGGGACTGGACCGAGCCGCAGCTGAGCCTCGCGATGCCGCTTCTGACAAGCGGGGATATCGAGGCGCTCCACCGGCACTGGTTGTGCCAGGTTCGCGTCGGCTGAAGCGCGTGGGCGCTCGCCGGGTCATGCAGGCGTCATGGCGGCACGGGGCTCGAAGCGCACTTGCGACGAGGTGGCGCGCATGCAGTCGGGCGGGTCGTTGTGCCTGGCGACGGACCAGGGACGCAGTGGACATGTCGCGCTGCGGCGGGAGGGGCTGCCTACTAAGCAAGTCACCATGACACGTTCGGCCCAAACCTGCCGTTCATCGCCGGACCCGACGCTGCGATGTAGCTTCATCAGACCAGTCATTGATCCATTGCGCCGCTTTTTCGGGCGCCCAAGGTCGGCTCTGCGGAACAAAGCTGACCTTGGTCCATGTGCAGAACTCCATGTCGAGCAGTCAGGCGACCGCATTTGCGGCGCGTATGTCCTTTCCAGGAGGTGCGTCGAAAAGACGACCGTATTCGCGGGTGAACTGGGTCACGCTGGCGTAGCCGACCGTGTGGGCTGCCTGTGCGATCTTCGCGCCCTCTGCCAGCATGAGCCGCCTCGCTTCGATCAGGCGAAGCTGTTTCTGGAACTGCAGCGGCGACAGGGTCGTGATGGCGCGGAAGTGCTTGTGGAACGCGGGCTCACTCATTGCGGCGGCCTCCGCGAGTTCCTCGACCCTGATCGGACGGGCGGACTCCCGCCGCAGGATATCGACCGCGCGCGCGATCCGTCCCGCGTGGCTGTCCGGCACCCCGAGTGCCGCGATGGCCGGGCCGTGAACCCCCATGAGAAGCCAGTAGTGCAGCTCGCGCAGCAGGCCATCGGCGAGCACTGACAGGGCCTCGGGCCGATCCAGCAGCCGCGCAAGCCGGAGAGAGGCATCGATGACCTCTGCGTCGATCGGCTCCACCCTCACGGGCGGCGCCTTACCCGACCGCACGGAGACGGCCGGGCGCAACGCACGCAGGATCGCGGGGTCGAGTTCGAGGACGAGCGCATAGTAGGGTGCCGCGATACTGGCGCGGGTAATCCGGCTGACCGTCGGGATATCCGCCGCGATGACCATCGCCTCCCCCGGCGCGTATTCGAAGCTCGCGCCCAGCGTGGTCACACGCTTCCTCCCCTGCAGCAGCATGGCGATCACGGGCTTCTGGACGGCCACCATCAGCTCTCCCGGGTGCAGGGCACGCACCACGGACAGGCCCCGGGCCGGAGTCGGCGCCGACCCGTCGGGCCGGGAATTGGCGTCGGCGAACCGGCGGCAATGGGCGAGCAACTGAGCAAGAGGGGGACTGCTTTGGGCAATGGTCATGCAAGATCTTATGGCCGGGATTGGCCTTTCTGGGAAGAGGTGAATGGAAACAGGCAAGCGATGGCGAGATTCAGGCAACCACGAGCGTCGGCGCTCTTCTATTTCAGAGTGACATCATGACACCCTGAAAGGACAGTCCCATGAGCAAGATCGCTCTCGTCACCGGCGCCAATCGCGGCCTCGGTCGCAACACCGCTCTCGCCATCGCCGAAAGAGGCGGCGACGTCATCGTCACCTATCGCTCGAACGCTGAGCAGGCAGAGGAGGTCGTGACCCTTATCCGCGAGATGGGGCGCCGGGCAGCGGCGCTGCCCCTCGACGTTGCCGACACCGCAAGTTTTCCGGCCTTCGCCGAGAGCTTGCGCACGGAGCTGCGCAACACTTGGGGCCGCGACAGCTTCGATCACCTCGTCAACAATGCCGGGCATGGCGAGTTCGCCCTGATCGAGGAGACCACCGAAGCGCAGTTCGATGGCCTGTTCGCGGTCCATGTGAAGGGCGTCTTTTTCCTCGCCCAAGCGCTTCTGCCGCTCCTGGCCGACGGCGGGCGGATCGTGAACTTCTCCTCCGGCCTGACGCGGGTCTCCTTCCCCGGCTTCGCGGCCTATTCGGCGGCAAAGGCGGCGGTCGAGATGCTCACGGGTTACATTGCGCGGGGATTCGGGGCGCGGGGCATCGCGGGAAACACGGTTGCGCCGGGCGCCATCGAAACTGATTTCGGTGGCGGTCTGGTCCGCGACAATGCCGAGGTGAACGCTCAGTTCGCGGGGATGACAGCGCTCGGCCGCGTCGGGCTGCCGGACGACATCGGTCCGATGATCGCCAGCCTTCTGCGTGACGACAATCGCTGGGTGACCGCACAGCGCATCGAGGTGTCGGGCGGCCAGACGATCTGATCACATAACGTGATATGCGACGCGCCAACTCCCTCGGCGCGTCGCCTTACTGGTCGATATAGAACGCAGGACCGGACTGAAACGGGCTGCGTTCTGTCTAATTCGGCTCACAGCACACTTGCGGCGGCGTGGCGGAGCGTCCCCCGGTTCCAAGGGCTTCCCGTCGCTCCCGCCCTTGGCAGACCTTCGAGCCCAGTGCGGGCCACGATTGCTCCCAACCCCTCCGCGACCATCAGCCACCTGACCTGGGTGCGATCATAAGCCGGGTTCGCTCGCTACGCAGACGTAACCCGCGCCAACGCAGATGCAGGGCCATCCAGCACGTCGCTGGCCTTCCGCCATGCCGCATCTTCAAGGCCGAGCGTGTCGCGCAGCCAAGCGAGCGTCATGCGCTTGGTGGCTTCGAGGACGTCGGGCATCTCGGCCTCGGTTTCTTTCGCGTCGAGCGAGGCAATGCCGCCCAGCCCGTGGCCGACGCCATGCATCGTCAACAGCGCCTCGGCCCCGGGGCCATCGTGGAAGGAATCGGCGAACCAGTCGGGCCCGCGGGTGGTGAAATGCGGTTGATCGGCATCGCCGCAGACCACGAGGGTACGCGTTGTCAGGGTCGAGAAATCAACCTCGAAGAAGGGGAGACGCTCTGCACTATCCGGGGTCAGCTCGCTGCCGCCACGGCCGGGCGCGGTCAACAGGATGCCCGCAGAGATGCGCGGATCGCGGAAGTCCTCTCCTTTCAGGCTGGTGCCCAGCAGCAGGCTGGTCGTGTGGCCGCCAAGCGAATGGCCCACGGCCGCGACCCGAGCCGGATCCAGGCGCCCTGAGATTGCCGGTGCCTGCTGCATGATCTCGTCCAGGCGGTCGAGGATGGTCTTCATCTCGGCCACCCGCTCGCGCCAGAAGAAAGGTGCCCCCTCGGCGTCCGAGGGCAATCCGGCAACATGGGAACTGGCATGGGTCGGTTGGATCACGGCAAAGCCGCGCTCGGCCCAGAACTGCGCCAGATGGGCGTATCCATCCTTTGATGCAATGTAGTTCGACGGTCCGTGCCCATGCGACAGCAGGACGATCGGGATGCCCGTGCCCTGCACCGGCGCCGTGATGCGCAGCTCAAGCGGTTGGCGCCCCTCCATCGCCAGGGTGAGGGGGGTATAGGCCACGGTCGGCGCCGAATCGGGCACGGGAATATGGCGGGAAAGGTCGATCAGTTTGTTCATGGGACACAAGGCTCCTGGTCATGAAGGGAAGGCGCCGCGCCCCGGTCCGGGATCACGGCGTCGGGACTCCGGAAAATCACATGATCAGAAGATGGACGGCCTGCCTCGGACTTTCTATAATAGATCATCCTGAAATGATTAGCGTATGTCCGAAGCCATGAGCGATCCTCTCGCAGATGTCGTCAGCCTGCTGCAACCCGTCCCGTCGATCTCCAAGCGGGTGACGGGGGGCGGAGGCTGGAGGGTGGAACGCACGGAAATGGGCACCCCCTTCTATTGCGCCATCGTTTCGGGCGGTTGCCTGCTGACACCATCGGGACGTGATCCGATCCGGCTGGAGGCCGGTGATTTCGTGCTGGTGCCCGAGATCTTCGATTTCGTGATGACGGGCCTTGTGCCGCCGGGGCCGCAGGCAACGCCCCTGTGGCAGGAGATCAGCCCCGGCGTCATACGGCAGGGAGATCCCGAAGCGCCCACGGACGTGATCATGCTGGTCGGCCACTGTACCTTTGCCTCGCGCGATCGGTCGCTGCTCGTGTCGCTGTTGCCCGATATCGTGCATGTCCGGGGCCAGGATCGACTGATGCAGCTGGTGCAGATGATCGATGACGAGACGCGCGGCGCCCGGGTGGCCCGCGACATGGTTCTGGGGCGCCTGCTGGAGCTGCTGCTGATCGAGGCGCTTCGCGCGACCGCCGACACCATCGTATCCCCCGGAATGCTGCGTGGGCTTGCCGATCCCCAGCTTTCGGTCGCATTGCGTGAGATCCATGCGGATCCCGGACGACCGCATTCGGTCGCCGCCCTGGCAAAATCCGCCGCGATGTCGCGATCGACCTTCTGCGAGAGGTTTCACCGCGAAATCGGCGCGGCCCCCATGGAGTATGTCACCAACTGGCGCATGGCAGTGGCGGGGGAGATGCTGATGAAGAGGACAGCCCCGATCGCCGAGATCGCACGCGAAGTCGGCTACGGGTCAGCGAGTGCATTCAGCGTGGCATTCGCGCGTCATACAGGGAGGCCACCGGGAGCCTTCGCCGACGCCCAAGGGTGAGCTGCCAATCCGCACCGCAGGGCGACCCACTTCGACCGCCATTCACGGGCGGCAGATCCGAGCCGTCCAAGCTGACGGACAAGGCGTCTCGAGCTTTCTCAAGCTACCCGTCTTCTACGCATCGCTGCCTTTCGTCTATGTGCAGCGAACCGCTTGCTATGCGGGAGCCATCCACACAGGACGTTCGCGCCTCTCGGAGCATGTCTGCCGCTTGGATGACCGCGATGCGGTCGTCCCTGTCACGCGCTGCAGCAGCTCGATCTTCGCCGAGGTTCCGGGAGGGCTCGTTGGAAGGGCGGTAAAGCCGAGTTTCGTTGCAGTGGGCGCCCCGTCGCCCGGCCATGAGGGGGCGGCGGAAGCTCACTCATCTGCGGTGATCCAGTCTAGGAAAGCCTGCGCGGGGCCCGACGGGCGTCGAGGTCCGGTCACGTAGTAGGATGTGCCTAGATCAAGCTCTCCGTCTGGCCACATGCGCAGCGCGCCCTCGCGGACCGCACCGCTTGCAATGGAGCGCCAGCCCAGCATGACACCGCGCCCGTCCAGCACCGCCTGCGCGGCCTGAACGTAATTGTTGAACGTCTGCCCCGACAGCCGGCTGCGTTCGATCCGCCGGGCGCGCAGGTATTCCTCCCAGCCGGCCCAATGCTGGTTGTGCGGGCTGCGCACGTGAATGAGTGGTGCCGCATCGAGCCCGACCCCCTTCCCGAGAAGGCTTTCGAGCAGCTGGGGGGCCGCCACCGGGCAGACGCGTTCGTCGAACAGTTTCACTGTCGTGCCCTCGCTCCAGCCGCCGGTGCCGTAGCGGATGGCCACGTCGATGCCGGGAGACAGGTGCGGCAGGTCGGTTGCCGGAGCTTGTACGTTCACGGTCACATCCGGGTGCGCGGCGTAGAAATCAGGCAGACGAGGCATCAGCCAATAGGTGGCCATGCCCAATGTGCAGGACACTGTCAGCTGGGCGCCGTCCTGACCGCTGAGTGCCCGGATGTCCTCGAGCGCCGCCGCGATCTGTCCCAGCCCGTCACGTACCGCACGTGCGAGAAGCTCGCCCGCTTCCGTCAGCTGCGCGGGACGCGTGCCGCGATCAAACAGAGAGGTGCCGATATGATCCTCGAGCGCCTTGACGGTCTGGCTCACCGCGGACGCGCTCACGTTGAGCCGGGCGGCGGCAAGCCGCGCCGAACCGTGCCGGGCGACAGCCTCGAAGGTGGTCAGCAGGCGCAACGGGGGCAGGCGGTTCATAAAGTTAATCCAGGACTTAAGTTAGCTTCACGCTAATCCGGCTTTTGGCGGAAAGAAAGACGTGGAATGTTTCTTCGCAGAAATCTCCCAACTCACTCCAATAAACTGGAAACGCGCATGAATGTCATGACCTCCACCGTGGCTGATCCGGTCCTTGAGGACAACGGGCTGAAGCTCCTTCTCTCCGACGGAAAATCTCATTACTTTAACTATTACTGGCTGCGCGACAACTGCCCCAGCTCGTTCAGCAGCACCACACGCGAGCGCAGCTTCGACATCTTTCATCTCGATGCCGCCCCCAAGGCGAAGACCGCCGAAGTCACTGGCGATGTTCTGGAAATCACCTGGGACAGCGAAGACCACGTGACCCGTTTCCCGCTGGCATGGCTCGAGGCCTACAAGACCCCGCAGCGCCGCGCCGATCCCGCCGACCTCGCCCGCGAGGCGTGGTACGGCGACCATTACCCGAACGTGCCGCGCTTCAGCCAGCCCGCGCTCAAGGCCGATCCGGAGCTGCGCGCCAAGTGGATCGAGGCGATGCTGGTCAAGGGCTTCGTGATCCTCACCGACATGCCGGACAGCGATGAGGGTCTCACCGAGACCGCCGAGATGATCGGACGGGTCCGCCCGACCTTCTTCGGCGATTACTTCGACGTGAAGACCCACATCAACCCGACCAACACCGCCTACACCGCCTCAGCGCTGGAGCTGCACACCGACACCCCCGCCGAAGAACATGCCCCCGGCGTGCAGTTCCTGCATTGCCGCGCCAACACGGTCGAGGGCGGCTACAGCCTCTATGCCGACGGCGTTGCGGTGGCGAACGATTTCCGTGCGCGTGATCCCGAGGGGTTCAAGCTGCTCGCGGAAACCAAGGTGCCCTTCTTCTGCGAGCACGACACCTATGACATGCGCTCGCGTCAGACGATCATCGAACTGGATCAGCACGGAGAGGTGTCCGGTCTGACCATCAGCCAGCACATGCTCGACATCTCGGACCTGGATCAAGAGCTGCTTGACCGCTGGTATCCGGCGTTCTGCCGCTTCGGGAAGATGCTGCAGGAAGAGAAGTACATGATGACCTTCCTGATGAAGGCGGGCGAATGCATGGTCTTCGACAACCACCGCATCGTGCATGGCCGCGCGGCCTATACCGCCGAAAGCGGCGACCGCTACCTGCGCGGCACTTACACCGACCGGGCCGAGATGCGCTCCACCTACCGCGCACTGGTGAGCGAGGGGCGTTTCAAATGAAGGACCTGACCCAGATGACCGGGAGCGCCGGGGAGACTGCCGCCCTGCGCCAGGATCTCTCGGCCGCCTTCCGCATCTGCCACCAGATGGGCTGGAGCGAGTCGGTTGGCAACCATTTCAGCGCTGCCGTCAGTGAGCACGAGTTTCTGCTGAATCCCTGCTGGCAGCATTTCGCGTCGATCCACCCCCAGGATCTGCTGCGCATTGACGCCCGCGACGGGCGGGTGATCGAGGGGGAGGGCACGCCCGACGCGTCCGCCTGGTGCGTGCATGGCACGCTGCACCGCAAGAAACCCGAGGCAAGGGTGATCCTGCACGCGCATTCGCCTTACGCCACGGCGCTGGCCTGCCTGAAGGACCCGACCATCGTGCCGATCGACAACAACACCGCGCGGTTCTACGGGCGCACCGCTTATGATCTCGACTTCGGCGGCATCGCCGACGCCGAGGAGGAAGGCGAGCGGCTGGCGGACTCGCTGGGCGACAAAAGCGTGCTGGTGATGGGCAACCACGGCGTCACAGTGACGGGCGAGACCGTCGCGGCGGCCTTCGAGGATCTCTACTTCTTCGAGAAGGCGGCGCAGACGCTGATCCTGGCCCGGTCAACGGGGGCACCGCTGGCGGTGCTCTCGGATGCGGTGGCGCAGAACACCGCCGATGGCTGGCGGGCCTATGCCGGAATGGCAGAACGGCACTTCGACTTTCTCAAGTCGCAGCTCCCTGTGCTCTGAGCGCTCGCATGCAGGCCCCCGCCGGTGTATCCAGCGGGGGCATCCACGCGCGAGGCCTGCCATCAAACGCTACCCTTCCATTCAGGCGCTGCGTGCCATCGAGAGCGTCGCCCGCAACGGCGCCCTCTGGCGCGCCGCAGCCGAGCTGAACGTCACGCGCAGTGCGATCAGTCACCAGTTGCGGCTGCTCGAGGCCGATCTCGGCTTCAAGATCGTCGAACGCAGCGGCAACAAGTCCGAGATCACGCCCCGCGCCCTCGCATATGCCGAGGACGTGCGCCGTGCGCTCAGCATGATCGCCACCTCCACCGCGCGGGTGGCGCAGGAGGGGCTGACCGGCTCGCTGACGATCAGCGCCACACCCGGCTTTGCCGATGGCTGGCTGTGCCTGCATCTGGGCGATTTCATCGCCGAGCATCCCGACGTGGTGGTAACCGTCCTGAGCTCCCACAAGATGGCAGAGACCACCAATCCCGAGATCGACACCTTCATCACCTTCGGGCACGAGCCGCGCGCCAACCTCAGGACGGAGCCATTGTTCGCGGTTGAGTTCACGCCCCTGTGCAGCCCTGCCTATCTCAGCCGGTTCGAGAGCTTCAACGACTTGCGCATCTTGCAGCAGGCGACACTTTTGCACATCACCGATTTCACCGACTGGGAGGATTGGATGGCCCTCTCGGGGCTGCCGTCCGAGGATGCCCGGCGCGGCATCTGCTACTCGGACATGAACATCGTCCATACGGCGGTTCTGGCGGGGGAGGGGATCGCCATCGGCGACACGGTTCTTTGGGGAAAAGACCTGCGCGAAGGGCGTCTGATGCGGCCGTTTTCGGCTTCTTTGCACGCGGACACCGGTTATTTCATTTGCACGCCCAAGGAAAATACCGAAAATCCCATTGTTGAAGAGTTCCATAAGTGGCTGAAATCAAAGATTGAATTTAGCAGGCTCAGCTCATCCAGAAGGTCGTGACAAAAGACGTTTGTCACGCTTCTGAATAAGTTTCATTTGCAGTTCACCTCTGCTCTCCGCACCCTTGGGGCACAACGGACAGGAATGAAGAGCGAGGCGATTGTGTCAGACACAACGCAGATCGAAGCACGTTCGGTCGGAAAGAAATACGGGAAGTTCCACGCTTTGCGGGATGTTTCCCTCGGGGTCTCGGAGGGCGAGTTTCTCTCCCTGCTCGGCCCATCGGGTTCGGGCAAGACCACCTTCCTCATGATGCTTGGCGGATACGAGCCGGTGACGTCGGGCCAGCTGCGTCTCGACGGGCAGGATATGACCACCTGGTCGGCCAACCAGCGCGGCTTCGGCATGGTGTTCCAGGGCTATGCCCTGTTCCCGCATCTCACCGTGGCCGAGAACATCGCCTTCCCGCTGAAGGTGCAGAAACGCAGCAAGGCACAGATTGTCGACCGTGTCGCGCATATGGTCGAGATGGTCGGCCTCGACGGTCACGCCGACAAGAAGCCCAAGGCGCTTTCGGGCGGGCAGCAGCAGCGGGTCGCACTGGCTCGGGCGCTGGCCTACGAGCCCAAGGTGCTGCTGCTCGATGAGCCGTTCTCGGCGCTCGACAAGAACCTGCGCGGGCAGATGCAGGAAGAGCTGCGCCGCCTGCACCGCGAGCTGGGCACAACCTTCGTCTTCGTCACCCATGACCAGGAAGAGGCGTTGGCCCTGTCGTCCCGCGTGGCGATCTTCAATCAGGGCGCGCTGCAACAGATCGGCACACCGGCCGAGGTCTACGAACGCCCCGCCAACCGCTTCACCGCGGAATTCCTCGGCGACATCAACATCCTGTCGCTTGCGGGTCTGTCCGACGCGCCGATCGAGCTGCCCACCAATGCGGCGGCCTTCGACACGCTGGCGATCCGCCCCGAGCACATGCGCCTTGCCACCGACTCTGACGCCAACCAACTGCCTGCCACGGTGCGCGACCGGGTCTATCTCGGATCGAAATCCCGGCTGCTGCTGGAGACCCGGGCGGGTGAAGAGCTGATGCTCTATTTCGACAACGGTCCCGGAGTGCCGCCGCCCGCTGCGGGCACCGAGCTGCGCGTGGCCTGGAACACCCCTGACAGCTTCGCCATCTGAGGTCGGTCACACGACAATTCCCCGACCCGCGGCGCAGGTCGCGTCGGGACGACAAGACCCATTCAAAAAAACCAACAGGTGAGACTCATGAACACTCATTTTCAGAACGACCTCGCGGAGATCCTGAAAGAACGCGCCGCCAAGGGGCAAATCTCGCGCCGCCAGATGCTGCAGGGCTTTGCGGCTCTGATGGGCACAACCGCGCTTGGCGCGGGCGCGGCGAAGGCGCAGGAGGGCCGGCTGGTCTTCGTCAACTGGGGCGGCGATGCGCTCGATGCGATGGACGAAGCGTTCGGTACGCCGTTCACCGAAGAGACCGGTATCGAGGTGCTCTATGACGGCTCCGGCCCGACCGAGGGCGCGATCACCGCGCAGGTGCAGGGCGGCAACCCGACCTGGGACCTTGTGGACGCGGACCCGTTCTCGTCGCAGGCGCTGGGGCGCAAGGGGCTCATGGAGCCCATCGACTATGACATCGTTGACGAGGCAAAGCAGCGTGAGGGCTTCGGCTGGGAATACAGCTCGTCCTGCTATTTCTACAGCTACGTCATCGCCTACGATGCGACGCGCTTCGACGAGCCGCCCACCTCCATCGCCGATTTCTTCGACACCGAGAAGTTCCCCGGCAAGCGGTCCATGTACAAGTGGGGCGCGGGCATGTGGGAAGCGGCTCTGCTGGCCGATGGCGTGGCGCCGGAGGATCTCTACCCGCTCGACCTCGAGCGTGCCCATGCCAAGATCGAAGGCTTCAAGGAACACATCGGCGCCTTCTGGGGCGGCGGTGCCGAAAGCCAGTCGCTGCTGCTGAACGGCGACGTGTCGATGGCGCTGATCTGGAACACCCGCGCAAGCCTGCTTCACAAGGATACCGAGGGCGAGATCACCTTCACCTGGCAGGACGGCATCATCGGCCCGGGCGGCATCGGGGTGCTCAAGGACAACCCCGGCGGCACCGAGGCCGCGATGCGCTACATCGCCGCCACGCAGGAGCCAGAGCGCCAGGTCGTGCTGTTCCAGATGCTGGGCAATGCGCCGTCGAACCCCGCCGCCGACGAGCTGATCCCCGAAGGCGAGCGCCGCTTCAACGCGATGGACCCTGAGAACCTGCCGAAACAGGTCGCCCTGGATACCGACTGGTACGAAGAGAACTACGGCGCCGCGCTCGACGCCTATCTTCAGATCATCTCGGCCTGATCGACACCTCCGCCTGATTTTCAACGACCGCCGCCCCCTTGTCGGGGCGGCGGACCGGAGACCCCATGCGCGCCTTTCTCTTTCTCATCTGTCCAGTGCTGCTGTTCCTCGGAGCCAGCTACCTGCTGCCGTTCCTGGGGATCGTGCAGCTGAGCTTCACCGATCCCGATCCGGGGCTGGCCCAGTACAGCCGCGTGCTGACCGAGGATCTGCCGACTGGCGTAATCTGGCGGACACTGCGCCTGTGCGTGATGGTCACGGCCGTGTCGGTGAGCTGCGCCTATGTCATCACATTGCTCTGGGTGCGGGGCTCGCCGCTGGTGCGCTCGATCACCGAGCTGTGCATCATGATCCCGTTCTGGATCTCGGTGCTCAGCCGCGCGTTCGGCTGGCTGTCGATGCTGTCCAACCGTGGCCTGCTTAACACGTGGTTGCAGGACATGGGGCTGATCGACAGCGCCATCCAGATGACCCGCAACGAGTTCGCCGTGGTCGTCGGCATGTCGCACTACCTGATCCCTTTCGCGGTCTTCCCGCTGGCAACCGCCATGCGCAATGTCGATGAGCGCGTGCTGACCGCCGCCGACGGCATGGGCGCCACGCGGCTACGGATCTTCTGGCAGGTGTTCCTGCCGATGACCGCCAGCGGCATCATGGGCGCGACCCTGCTCGTCTTCGTCTTCTCGATCGGCTTTTACGTGACCCCTGCGCTGCTGGGCGGCGGACAGTCGGTGCTGGTGGCCGAACTGATCTACCTCTGGATCTTCCAGATCCCGCAATGGGGCATGGCCGCCGCGATGAGCGTGGTGCTGATGCTCGGGGTCGGGGGCATCCTCTACGTGCTGATGCGGCGCTACGGGGAGATGGCGAAATGAACAGGCTTCGTCCCGGCATTATCGCCACGCTTCTTTCGGGCCTCGTCGCGGTGTTCCTGCTGATGCCTCTGATCGCCGTGGTGCCCGTCAGCTTCACCTCGCGGCGCTACCTGTCGCTGCCGAACGGCGACTGGTCCTGGCGGCACTACGCCGCGCTGTTCGAGGATCCCGAGTGGGGCCAGAGCCTGCTAACATCGCTGCAGGTCGGCGTGCTGGCCAGCCTTCTCGCGGTGGCGCTGGCGGCGGCCTTCTGCATCGGCATCTGGATGCTGCGCCCGCGCGGTGCGGGGCTGATGACCGGCTTCGTGCTGCTGCCGATGGTCGCGCCGCCCGTGGTGTCTTCGCTGACGCTGTACTTCTTCCTCAACCAGATGGCCCGCTGGAACGACATCATCGCCTACGACAAGCTTGGCGGCGTGGTGCTGGCGCACATGGTCATGGTCATTCCCTATGCGGTCGTCGTCGTCATGGTCTCGCTCAGCCAGCTTGATCGGCGCATGGACCTCGCCGCCCAGTCGATGGGGGCCAGCGTGCCGACCCGCGTCGTCGGGGTGATCCTGCCCAACATCCGCTTCGGCCTGATCGGTGCGTTCTTCCTGTGCTTCCTGCTCAGCTGGGACGAGATCGGCGTGACGCTCTTCGTCACCTCGGTCGAGACGATCACCCTGCCGCGCCGCATGTGGATGGGACTGCGTGACAACGTCGATCCTTCGATCGCCGCGCTTTCGGTGCTGCTGATCTGCGTGGTGACCCTGCTGGTCGTCATCCGCGCCGCGATGCTGATGCGCAAGGAACGCTCGCGCTGATCCCGCCCCATTCCTGCGCCCGTAGCCCGGGCGCGGACCGAACCCACCCGGAACTTCCGCACAAAAGAAAAGTGTGACTCATGCATTTTGGACTGACCGAAGAACAGGAGATGATCGTCTCCACCGTGCGCAGCTTCGTCGAGAAGGAGATCTACCCGCACGAGGCGCTCGTCGAGCGCAGCGGCGAGGTGCCCGCCGAGATTGCGCAGAACATCAAGCAAAAGTGCCTCGATCTGGGCTTTTACGCCTCGAACTTCCCCGAGAGCGTTGGCGGCCCGGGCCTCAGCCACGTCGATTTCGCGCTGGTCGAGCGCGAGCTTGGCCGCGGCTCGATGGCACTGACCCACTTCTTCGGACGGCCGCAGAACATCCTGATGGCCTGCGAGGGGGAACAGGTCGAGAAGTACCTGATGCCCGCGGTGCGCGGCGAGAAGATGGATGCGCTCGCAATGACCGAGCCCGATGCCGGCTCGGATGTGCGCGGCATGAAATGTCAGGCCGTGCGCGACGGCGGCGACTGGGTGGTGAACGGCTCCAAGCATTTCATCTCCGGCGCAGAGCACGCGGACTTCGTCATCGTCTTCGTCGCCACCGGTGTCGACGAGACCCCGCGCGGCCCGAAAAAGCGCATCACCTGCTTCCTCGTGGATCGCGGCACGCCGGGCTTCGAGATCGCGCGCGGCTACAATTCCGTCTCGCACCGGGGCTACCAGAACAGCATCCTCTATTTCGACAACTGCCGTCTTTCGGACGCGCAGGTGCTGGGCGAGGTCGACGGCGGCTTCGACGTGATGAACGAATGGCTCTATGCCACGCGCATCACCGTCGCGACGAACTCGGTCGGCAGGGCGCGCCGGGTCTATGACCACGCCGTCGCATACGCCGCCGAGCGCAAGCAGTTCGGCCAGCCCATCGGCAAGTTCCAGGGCGTCAGCTTCCAGATCGCCGACATGATCACCGAGATCGACGCCGCCGACTGGCTGACCCTCGCCTCCGCATGGCGTCTCGACCAGGGGCTGCCCGCAAACCGCGAGATCGCCTCGGCCAAGCTCTATGCCTCGGAAATGCTTGCCCGCGTCACCGATGCGGCGCTGCAGATCCACGGCGGCATGGGGCTGATGGACGAATTGCCGATCGAACGCTTCTGGCGCGACGCGCGGGTGGAGCGCATCTGGGACGGCACGTCCGAGATCCAGCGCCACATCATCAGCCGGGAGATCTTCCGGCCGCTGGGAGCCTGAGCCATGTCGCCGCTGAGCCGGTTCTTCTCGCCGAAGGCCGTCACCGTGATCGGTGGCGGCGCCTGGTGCGAGGCGGTGGTGCGCCAGTGCCGTGCCACCGGCTTCACCGGGCCGATATGGCCCGTGCATCCGAAGAAGTCCGAAGTTGGCGGGTTGCCCGCCTATCCGGACCTCGCCTCCTTGCCGGCGGTGCCCGATGCGGCCTTCATCGGCGTCAACCGGGAGCTGACGGTGACCATGGCGCGCGAGCTTTCCGCCATGGGATGCGGTGGTGCGGTGTGTTTCGCCGCCGGCTTCTCGGAGGCGGTTTCCGAGCTTGCCGATGGCGACGCGCTGCAGGCGCAGCTGGTCGAAGCGGCTGGAGAGATGCGGGTTCTGGGGCCGAACTGCTATGGCATCGTCAATGCGCTGGATGGCGTGGCGCTCTGGCCCGACCGGCACGGCATGTCACCGGTCGAGACCGGCGTGGCCGTGATCGGCCAGTCCTCCAACGTGCTCATCAACCTGACCATGCAGCGCCGCGGCTTGCCGCTCGCCGCCGTGGTCGCGGCTGGCAACCAGGCGCAGACCTCGATGTCGGACCTCGGCATTGCGCTGCTTGAAGATCCGCGCATCACCGCGCTTGGCCTGCACATCGAAGGGATCAGCGATCTGCCTGCCTTTGAGGCGCTGGCGGACCGTGCGGCCGAGCTGGGCAAGCCCATCGTCGCCCTGCGCGTCGGTGCGTCCGAGCAGGCGCAGGCTGCGGCAGTGTCGCACACGGCCTCGCTTACCGGCTCGGACGCGGGCGCCCGGGCGCTCTTGCGGCGGCTGGACATCGCACAGGTCGACACGCCGACCGAACTGGTCGAGACGCTGAAGATCCTGCATGTCACCGGGGGCTTGCGTTCTGCGCGCATCGCCTCGGCCTCCTGTTCCGGAGGCGAGGCGTCGTTGATGGCGGATATGGGCGAAATCGCCGGGGTGACCTATCCGGCCCTGACCGATACGCAGAAAACCGGCCTGCGCGCGGCGCTCGGCCCCAAGGTCGCGCTCGCCAATCCACTGGATTACAACACCTATATCTGGGGCGACGAAGACGCGCTGACGGCGACCTTCACCGCGCTCTGCACGGCGGGCGCGGATCTGGGGCTTGGCTGCGTCGTGGTGGACTACCCCCGCAACGACCGGTTCGAGGCGCCCGACTACGATCAGGTCCTGCGCGCCGTCGCGAAGACCCGCGAAGTGACGGGCACGCCGATGGCGCTGGTCTCGCTGCTTTCCGAGGGGCTGCCGGAGCCAGTGGCGATGAAGGCGCTCGAGATGGGCATCGTCCCGCTTTGCGGCATGGGCGACGCGCTGCGTGCGATGCGGGCCGCCGTCACCGTGCCGGGGCGACGCAATGCGCGCCCCGATCCCGTGACCCTGCCATTGAATGGCCACGGCGCAGCGCGGGTGTTCTCCGAGGCCGAGGCCAAGGCGCTGCTGCAAACCTTCGGTGTGCGCGTTCCCGGTTCGGGACGCGCCGGTGAGGCCGGGCAGGCCGCAGAAACCGCAACGCAGATCGGCTTCCCGGTGGTGCTCAAGGGCGAGGGCATCGCCCACAAGACCGAAGCCGGGGCCGTGGTGCTGAACCTGTCCAGCGCGCAGGCGGTTGCGGAGGCCGCCGCGAAGATGCCCGCCGAGAGCTTTCTCGTGGAAGAGATGATCACCGGCACGGTGGCGGAACTGATCCTTGGCGTGACGCGCGACCCGGCCCATGGCTTCGTGCTGACGCTGGGGCTGGGCGGCATCCTGACCGAGCTGATCCGCGACACCGCCTCGGTGCTGATCCCCGCCAGCCGCGAGGACATCGGCGCGGCGTTGCAAAGCCTTCGCACCGCGCCTCTGCTGACCGGCTACCGGGGCCGTCCCGGTGCCGATATCGAGGCGGTGATCGACACGGCCATGGCGCTGCAGCAGCTGGTGCAGGAGCACGCAGGTGCGCTGCACGAAATCGAAATCAACCCGCTGATCTGCCGCGCGACGGACGCGGTGGCGGCGGATGCCCTGATCAGGATGGAAGAATGACCCAGAACGTCTTGACCCATCGCCGCGGCGCGGTGCTCGAAGTCACGCTGAACCGGCCCAAGGCCAATGCCATCGACATGGCGACCTCGCGAGAGCTGGGCGAGATCTTCACCGAATTTCGCGACGATCCCGAGCTGCGCGTGGCGATCCTCACCGCGCAGGGCGAGAAGTTCTTCTGCCCCGGCTGGGATCTCAAGGCCGCCGCCGAGGGCGAGGGAGCCGATGGCGACTATGGCAAGGGCGGCTTCGGCGGGTTGCAGGAGTTGCGTGGCCTCAACAAGCCGGTGATCGCCGCCGTCAACGGCATCGCCTGCGGCGGCGGGCTGGAGCTTGCGATCAGCGCCGACATCATCCTTGCCGCGGATCACGCCAGCTTTGCCCTGCCGGAGATCAAGTCTGGCACCGTGGCCGATGCGGCGACGCTGAGGCTGCCCAAGCGCATTCCCTATCACATCGCCATGGAGCTGCTCTTCACCGGGCGCTGGTTCGATGTCGAGGAGGCGCATCGCTGGGGGCTGGTCAACCGGATCGTCCCCGCCGCCGATCTCATGTCCGAGGCCCGCAAGATGGCCGACGAGCTGGCCGCCGGCCCGCCGCTGGTGTTCGCCGCGATCAAGGAGATCGCGCGCGAGGCCGAGGACATGAAGTTCCAGGACGCCCTCAACCGCATCAACGCCAGCCAGTTCGAGACGGTGGAAAAGCTCTACCGCTCCGAGGACCAGAAGGAAGGCGCCCGCGCCTTCGCCGAAAAACGAGATCCGGTCTGGAAGGGCCGGTAAGGAGATCCCATGACCCTTCAGATGAACCGCAAGCCTTTCATCACTGCCGCCATCACCGGGGCAGGGGCCACGCAGGACAAGAGCAGGCTCGTGCCGCGCTCGCCGGCCGAGATCGCCGAGGCCGCCATAGATGCCGCCAGGGCGGGCGCGGCGGTGGTGCATTGCCACGTCCGCGACCCCGAGACCGGTGCGCCCTGCCGTGACGTGGCGCTGTTCCGCGAGGTGACGGACCGCATCCGTTCGTCCGAGGTGGACGTCGTGTTGAACCTCACCGCCGGGACAGGGGGCGATCTGACCTTCGGCGATGTCGAGACCCCGATGCAGCTGGACACCGCCAATACCGACATGGCGGGCGCCACCGAGCGCATGGCGCATATCCGCGCCTGCCTTCCCGAGATCTGCACGCTCGATTGCGGGTCGATGAACTTTGGGGATGGCACCTACGTGATGACCAACACCACCGAGATGCTGCGTGCCATGGGCCGGATGATGACCGAGCTTGGCGTGAAGCCCGAGATCGAGGCCTTCGACACCGGGCACCTGTGGTTCGCCAAGCAGCTGGTGAAGGAAGGCGTGCTGGACGATCCCGCGCTGGTGCAGCTCTGCATGGGCATTCCGTGGGGCGCGCCGGGGGACATGAACACCTTCATGGCGATGGTCAACAACGTGCCCGCCGGCTGGACCTGGTCGGCGTTCAGCCTCGGCCGGGACGAGATGCCCTATGTGGCCGCAGCAGCCCTTGCCGGGGGCAACGTGCGGGTGGGCCTCGAGGACAACCTCTATCTCGAACGTGGTGTCATGGCGACCAATGCGCAGCTCGTCGAGAAAGCGGCGAACATCCTCGCCAACATGGGCGCCTCGCTGATGGGACCGCAGGACGTCCGCGACCAGCTTGGCCTCGTGAAGCGTGACATGCCGGTGCCTGCATGACCCCCACGACCAAGAAGGCCGCCGTCATCGGAGGCGGCGTCATCGGCGGCGGCTGGGCGGCGCGGTTCCTGCTCAACGGCTGGGACGTGGCGGTGTTCGATCCCGATCCGGAGGCAGCGCGCAAGATCGGCGCGGTGCTTGACCGGGCCCGCGCCTCGCTGCCCGCGCTCTACGACCGGGCGCTGCCGCCAGAGGGCACGCTGAGGTTCTGCGAGACGCTTGAGGAGGCCATGCAGGGGGCCGATTGGGTGCAGGAAAGCGTCTCCGAGCGGCTGGACCTGAAGCACAAGGTCTATGACCAGATCGCCGCGCATCTGCCCGAGGATGGGTTCATCGCGTCGTCGACCTCCGGTTTCAAGGCGTCTGACCTTGCGGCGCACGGCGCGCCGGTGGTCGTGGTCCATCCGTTCAACCCGGTCTACCTCTTGCCGCTTGCAGAGATCACCGGCGCGCCGGAGCTGCGCGCCAGGGCATTGCCCGTGGTACAGTCCATCGGCATGTCCCCGCTGGAGATGCATGCCGAGATAGATGCCTTCATCGGCAACCGCTTTCAGGAAGCGCTCTGGCGCGAGGCGCTGTGGATGATCAGGGACGGCATCGCCACCACCGCGCAGATCGACGACGCGATGCGCATGGGCTTTGGCCTGCGGCTTGCGCAGATGGGCCTTTTCGAGACCTATCGCCTGGCAGGCGGCGAGGCCGGCATGGCCAGCTACATGGAGCAGTTCGGCCCTTCGCTGCACTGGCCGTGGTCCAGGCTCACCGATGTGCCCGATCTCGACGCCGCGCTGGTGCAGGCCATCAGCGACCAGTCGGACGCGCAGTCCGGCCATATGACCATCGCCCAGATGGAAACCCTGCGCGATGACAACCTCGTCGCCATCCTGCGGGGCCTGCGCCGCACCGGCAGCGGCGCAGGGGGCGTGATCACCGCCCATGAGGCGCAGCTCGAGACCGGCGGCGAGATCGACGGGCTGCCGGTCACGCAACGCCGCGCCGTGCCGGTGACCTGGACCGACTATAACGGTCACATGAACGAGGCCGCCTATCTCGAGCTCGGCACCTGGGCCACCGACGGCATGATGAAGCTGGTGGGCGCCGACGATACCTATGTCGCCAGCGGCAAGAGCTTTTTCACCGTCGACACCCGCATTCGGTATCTTGGTGAAGTGCATCGGGGGGCGGTGCTGACCGTGACCACGCAGGTGCTCGAAGGCGTGGGCAAGAAGATGAAGCTCTTTCACCGCATTCTGCAGGAAGACGGCAGCCTTGCGGCCACCATCGAAACGCTCATGCT
>NZ_JAATOS010000221.1:0-6542 GCF_011806505.1 Salipiger sp. HF18
GACGTCCTCGGTGCCGTGGCGGGCGGGATCGACGCGCACGGGGCCTTCCAGGCGGCCTCCGTAGCCGCGCGAGACCACGTGCACCGACAGCCCGCGCTGCGTCAGCCGCTCGGTCAGCGCGATCACGGTGGGGGTCTTGCCGGTGCCGCCCGCGTTGATGTTGCCGACGCAGATCACCGGGACGTCGACGCGCCCGCCCGGGCGGGCGATGCGCCGGGCGGTGGCGCGGGCGGTCAGGGCGCCGAGCGGCGCCAGCAGCCGGGCCTGCGGGGCGGGCTGGTCGGGGGGCGTGAACCAGAAGCCGGGCGCGCGCATCAGGCCGCCTCCCCGCTGGTGCCGCCGCCGTCGAGCCACTCGAAGGCTAGCGCGATGACCTCGTCCGTGAGCGCCGCCCCCTGGCTCACCACGTCCCAGCCCGCATGCGCCATGGCGGCGGCGCGGTCGGGGGCGACGAGCTGCGAGATCGCGGTGGCGAGCGTGTCGAAATCGCGGACGATGCGGGCGGCACCGGCCTCGACCAGCCGCGTGTAGGACGACAGGTGGCGGCCGACGTTGGGGCCGTAGAGCAGCGCCGCGCCATGGGCCGCCGCCTCGAGCGGGTCCTCGCCGCCATGGCCGGGCCGCAGCGAGCCGCCGAGGAAGGCCACGGGGGCGAGCCGGTACCAGAGCCCGAGCTCGGAGGCATCCTCCGTGAGCAGTACCTGGCAGTTCTCGTCGGGCATCTCGCCGTTTTCCCAGCGCGCGACGCGCAGGTCGCTGTCGCGGGCCAGCGCCTCGATGGCGGCACCGTCCTCGCGGGTGGCGGGGACCAGCAGCAGGATCAGCCGGTGGGCGAGGCGGGTGGCGCGACGATGGGCCTGCAGGATGTCGGGCGCCTCTTCGGCGCGGGCGCGGGCGGCCAGCCAGACCGGGCGGCCGGAGAGCAGCTGCGCCATTTCCTCGTGCAGGTCCGGGTCGCAGTCGAGCGGCGGCGTGGTCTCGGTGAGCGGACCGGCGCGGCGCAGGTGCTGGTCGGGGAGCCCGGCTCGGCGCAGGCGGCGGACGGCGGCGTCATCCTCGGCGAAGATGCGGTCGAAGAGCGCCAGCGTCGCCGTGGCACTGTCGGGCACCCAGAGCGGCGCGGGCGTCTGCCAGGGCTCGTTGCGGGCGCCGAGCAGCATCAGCCTGCTGCCCGCGTCCGAGAGCCGCGACAGCAGCGCCGGGTGCAGGCGCTGGCCGGTCCAGAGCGCGAGATCGGGGCGCCAGTGGGCGGCAAAGCTCTGGGCGTCGGACGCGCTGTCGGGGGGCAGCGGCTGGGCGAGGCAGCCGCGCGGATCGAGCGCAGGGTCCGGCCCGTCCGAGGGCCATGTCAGCAGCGCCGAGATCTCGGGGCGCTGCGACTGCATGCGCGCGGCAAGCGCCGACAGCGCGCGGGCGGTCTCGGGGCGCTCGGCATGGGCCCAGATCAGCGGCCCGTCCGGGCGCGGCAGCATGGCCGGGGCCGCCGCGGGGCGGCCTCGGGCAAAGGCGAGGTAGGCCTGAAGCGCGAAAGGTCTGCGCGACAACGGTGTCAGCCGAGTTCCTCGGTGGTCGAGGCTTCGGTCTCCTCGTCGCGGAGACGGTGAAGGTGGGCGATGTAGTAACGCATGTGGGCGTTGTCTACGGTGCGCTGCGCCTCGGCCTTCCACGCGTCATGGGCGCTGGCGTAGTCGGGGAAGATGCCCACCACGTGCAGGTCTTCGACGTTCTTGAAGACGTTCTTTTCCGGGGTCACCAGCTCGCCGCCGAAGACGAGATGAAGTCGCTGAACCATGCTCTGACCTTTCAGATAATGACGGGCGCAA
Organism: Salipiger sp. HF18; assembly: GCF_011806505.1. Classification (NCBI taxonomy): domain Bacteria; kingdom Pseudomonadati; phylum Pseudomonadota; class Alphaproteobacteria; order Rhodobacterales; family Roseobacteraceae; genus Salipiger; species Salipiger sp. HF18. Next base: position 1,824 of record NZ_JAATOS010000221.1, read on the forward strand.
CCTACGGTCTCCCCCCGCCACGTCAAGTCGCGAGGTCGGGAGGTGCCGCGAGGGATGCCATGCGGAATGCCGACAGCTTTTCCTGTCCCGCCAATGCCGCCGCCCGAGGCGGCTTGCACGGCCACGAGGCGGTTCTGCGACGGGGCGCTCAGGGCAGGGGGCGCAGGCGCCGCAAGATGTCGTCGTGCAGCGCCGGGTTCGCGGCCACGATGCCCTGGTGCAGCGGCGTGGGGGCGTTGAAGCGGAGCGGCGCGCCGTGGCGGTCGGTGATCCGTGCCCCGGCCTCGGACAGCAGCAGGGCGCCGGCGGCGATGTCCCACTCCCAGCTCGGGCGGAAGGTGAACATGGCGTCGAAACGCCCCTCGGCCACCAGCCCCAGCCGGTAGGCGATCGACGGGCGGTGGCTGCGCTGCAGGTCCGGCGCCTCGTGCCAGTGCGCGGGATCGAGCGCCGGCCGCGTCGCCAGCACATGCGCCTCCTCCAGTGTCGCGACCCGGCTCGTGCGAAGCGCCTCGCCGTTGAGTCGCGCGCCCTCCCCCAGCGCCGCGTCGTAGAGCCGGTCGCGCATCGGCAGGTAGACCACCGCGGCGGTGATCTCGCCATCCTCGGCCACGGCCAGCGAATGCGCCCAGCTCTCGGAGCCCTCGATGAAGCTGCGGGTGCCGTCGATGGGGTCGACGATAAAGACCCGGCGGGCGGCGAGCCGGGCGCCGTCGTCGGCGCTTTCCTCGCTGAGCCAGCCGTAGTCGGGGCGCGCCCCGCGCAGGATGTCGCCCAGCACGCTGTTCACCGCCATGTCCGCGTCGGTCACCGGGCTGCCGTCCGCCGCCTTGTGGCGCACGTTCATCTCGCCGCCGATGTAGCGCGTGGCGGTCTCGGCCGCGGTCTGCGCCGCCCGGATCAGGAGGGCGAGATCACTCTCCTGCAAGCGTGAGCCCTTCGACCAGCAGCGAGGGCACGACCCGCGACAGCCACGGCCGCGCGTCGTTGGCGGGGGTCATGCGGCGCAGGAAATCGCGCAGGTTGCCGGCGATGGTCACGCCAGAAACCGGGTAGACCGGCACGCCGTTCTCGACCCACATCCCCGCCGCCCCGCGCGAGTAGTCGCCGGTATTGGGGTTGATGGTGGCGCCGATCATCGAGGTCACCACGAGCCCGGTGCCCATCTCGGCGAGCAGCTCCTCGCGGCTCTTGTCTCCTTGCGTCAGCGCGAGGTTCCAGCTCGACGGCGACGGCCCGCCCGAGGTGCCGCGCGCGGCGTTCGCGGTGGGGGACATGTCGAGCTTGCGGGCGGTGGCGAGGTCAAGCGTGTAGCCCGTGAGCACGCCGTTCTCGACCAGCGTGCGCTGCCGGGTCGGTAGCCCCTCGGCATCGAAGGGCCGGCTGCCCGAGATCCGCGGCCGGTGCGGGTCCTCGACCAGCGACAAGCCGCTGGGCAGCACCTCCTCGCCGAGCGCGCCGCGCAGCCACGAGGCGCCGCGCGCCACCGAGGCGCCGTTGGCGGCGGCCATCAGGTGCCCGATCAGCGAGGCGGCGATGCGCTCGTCGAAGAGCACCGGCCAGGCGCCGGTCCTGGGCTTGCGCGGGTTCAGCCGCTCGAGCGCGCGCTCGGCGGCGCGGCGGCCGATCTCCTCGGCGCCGCGCAGGTCGGACTGGAAGGTGCGGCTGTCACCGTCGTAATCGCGCTCCATCGCCAGCCCCTCGCCGGCGATGGCCACGCAGGACACCGACCGCGAGCTGCGCGCGTAGCCGCCCGAGAAGCCGTTGGACGCGGCAAGATGCACCTCGCGACGGCCGTAGCCCGCGGACGACGCCTGCACCTGGCTCACGCCCTGCACCGCAAGCGCCGCGGCCTCGGCGCGCGAGGCGTCCTCCTGCAGCTCGGCGGGCGAGGGCTCGGCGGCGGGGTCACACATCTCGAGCGCGGCGCTGTCCCACTGCGTGGCAAGCTGCGACGGATCGGCGAGCCCGGCGTGCGGATCCTCGGGCGCCTCCCGGGCCATGGCGACGGCGCGTTCTGCCATCGCCGCCAGCGTCTCGTCGCGGGTGTCCGACGAGGAGACGATGGCGCTCTGCCGTCCCACGAAGACCCGCAGCCCGATGTCGACCCCTTCGGAGCGCTCGGCCCGTTCCAGCGTGCCGCCGCGCACGTCGATCTCGATGGAGCTGCCCTCCACGGCGAGCGCGTCGGCAGACTCCGCCCCGGCTTTGCTGGCGGCATCGAGAAGGGCTTGGGTCAGGGTGTCGAGGGGGCGGGCCATGGATCCTCCGGTATCGTCCGTCCTTCGAGGTAGGACGGGCGGCGCGTGGGTGCAAGGAAAAGGCGCGCGGGCCGGTCGTGGCAGGGCAGGCCGGGGCAGCCGGCGCCCTCAGCCGGGCGCATCGGTGCTGCGGTCGGGTGGGGTCAGTCCGCCGCTTCGACCACGCCCACGATCGGGCCCATGGTGCGGCCGAGATCGCGGCGCGACACCCCCGGCGCCCAGAGCCGCGAGACGTTGCCGTCGAGGAACAGCGCCTGCGGCATCTTCAGGAAGTCGCGGAACATCGAGCCGAACTCGTGGAAGCTCACCGCGTTTTCCGAGATCGCGAAGATCACCGACTTGCCGTCTGCCGAGGTGCCGACGCCGTTGCGCACGTAGCGCGAGGTGCTGTCGGGCAGGAAGCGCGGGTGCAGCTCGCCGTCGATCACCAGCATCGGCCCGGACTGGGTGGCGAAGCGGCAATCGGGCCGGTCGCGCAGGAAGGCGCGGGTCTCGATCACGTCGGCGCGACGGGCGCGGATGCAGAGGATGCCGTTGGGCAGCAGGCCGAAGTTGCCGGGCCCGGCGCTCGAGATCACCCGCATCTGCTCGCGGCCGCGCTCGACGTAGTAGCCCACCGGCGCGCGGTCCTCGTGGTACATGCCGGCGTTCATCGCGAAGGCAAGCTTGCGGCCCTGCTGGTGCAGCGCGGTGTCGAGCGCGGTGAACTGGCCCCAGGGCGTGCCATCTGGGGTGCTGAGGAAGGTGCGCAGCTCTTCCTTGGCGGGGAACACCTTGCACAGCGTGTAGCGGTTGCCCTCGTAGACCGAGGTCTCGCAGGTCACGGCCCGGGCGGGCAGCGCCGCGAAGGCCGCGAGCGCCAGTGCCGCGGCGGCGAGCCAGCCTCGCACGCCGCTTACTCCTCTTCCAGGTCGCGGCGCACCGCGTCCTGCGCGAGCAGGCGGCGGGTCTCGTCGAGCCGGTCGAAGGTCTCGTCCAGCTTGAAGCGCAGCTCGGGCGCGAATTTCAGCGTCAGCCCCTTCGAGACGGCGCGGCGCAGCTCCGAGCGGTTGCGCTTGAGCAGGTCGAACATTTCGTCCGAGGCGCCACCGCCGAGCGGCACGACATAGGCGGTCGCGACCTTGAGGTCCGGCGACACGACGACCTCGCCCACGGTGATCGACAGGCGGTTGAGTTCGGGGTCGTGGATGTCGCCCCGGGTCAGCACGTCCGAAAGGGTGCGGCGAATGAGTTCGCCGACCCGAAGTTGCCGCTGGCTGGGACCGTGCCCATCTTGGAATCTGTTCTTGCCCATGCTTCCCCACTTAGTCCTTGCCCGCCCCTTTGCCAAGCGCGCCGACGCGGGGTAAGGAAAGCCGGAACAGATGGATCGGAGAGCAGGATGACCGAGAAGCCGGGTGTCGTGGTGACGGGCGTGTCGGGCCGCATGGGCCAGATGCTGGTGCGCGAGGTGCAGAAGAGCGACCGGCTGAAGCTCGTGGGCGCGGTCGAGCGCTCGGGCAACGACTGGGTGGGCCGGGATCTGGGGCTCTGCATGGGCGGCACCGAGACGGGCATCACCGTGACCGACGATGCGCTCGAGGCCTTTGCCAGGGCACAGGCGGTGATCGACTTCACCAGCCCCGCGGCCACCGTGGGCTTCGCCGAGCTTGCCGCCCAGGCGCGCGCCGTCCACGTGATCGGCACCACCGGGCTCTCCGACGACGACCTGAGGAAGATCCACGTGGCCGCCCGCCACGCGGTGATCGTGCGCGCCGGCAACATGTCGCTGGGGGTGAACCTGCTGACCCGGATCACCAGACAGGTCGCCGCGGCGCTCGACGCCGACTGGGACATCGAGATCATCGAATCCCACCACAACCAGAAGGTCGACGCGCCGTCCGGCACGGCGCTGATGCTGGGCGAGGCGGCGGCCGAGGGCCGCGGGGTGGCGCTCTCCGAAGTCTCGGACCGGGGCCGCGACGGCATCACCGGCAAGCGCGAGCGCGGCCACATCGGCTTCCACGCCATCCGCGGCGGCGACGTGGTGGGCGAGCACGAGGTGATCTTCGCCACCGCGGGCGAGCGCATCGTGCTCAAGCACCTCGCCTCGGACCGCACCCTCTTCGCCCGCGGCGCCCTCAAGGCGGCGCTCTGGGGACAGGACAAGGCCCCGGGCGAATACGACATGCTCGACGTGCTCGGCCTCGGCGACTGAGCCAAGGCCGGCACCGGGTGGCCAGCGACCAGCGCCAGACGGCCGGCCCTCACGCTGGCCGCCTTCGCCGCCCGGCCCGGCCCTCTCGCTGGCTCACCTGACCGCCGCTCCGGGTAAGCCAGACGGACGTGGCAAAGGCGCTCTTCCGGTCTTCCTCTGGCCAGAAATATCCCGGGGTGAATTGGCGCGGTACGCGCCAAGAGGGGCAGCGCCCCTCCACCCGGCGCGGGCAGCGCCCGCGCAACACCTGAAGGGCGGGCA
>NZ_JAATOS010000222.1:0-6519 GCF_011806505.1 Salipiger sp. HF18
CGCGTCGAGAACCTCAGGAAAAGCTACGACGGCTTCCTTGCCGTCAACGGCGTCAGCTTCAGCGTGGCGCAAGGAGAGCTGAAGGCCCTGATCGGGCCCAACGGCGCGGGCAAGTCCACCTGCTTCAACATGCTGATGGGCCAGCTCAGGCCGACCTCGGGACAGGTGTTCTTCGACGGCGAGAACATCACCGGCCACAAACCCCGCGACATCTGGCGCCGGGGCGTGGGCCGCACCTTCCAGATCACCGGCACCTACCAGTCGATGACGGTGATCGAGAACGTGCAGATGGCGCTGATGTCGCATCACCGCAAGATCTTCTCCATCGCCCCCCGGGCGTGGAAGCTCTACCGCGACGAGGCCTTCGAGTTCCTGCGCACCGTGGCGATGGAAGAGCAGGCCGACCGCCCCTGCTCGATCCTCGCCTACGGCGATCTCAAGCGGCTCGAGCTCGCCATCGCGCTCTGCCACCGGCCGCGGCTTCTGCTGATGGACGAGCCCACCGCCGGCATGGCGCCCTCGGCACGGATCGAGCTCATGCAGCTCACCGCCGACATCGTGCGCGAACAGGGCGTCTCGGTGCTGTTCACCGAGCACGACATGGACGTGGTCTTTGCCCATTCGCATCACATCATGGTGCTGAACCGGGGCGAGCTGATCGCGGACGGCAACGCCGCGCAGGTCCGCAACAACCCGCAGGTGCAAGAGGTCTACCTCGGCGGCGGCACGCTCTTCAAGGAGGACAGCCATGCTTAGCGTCGAGCGCATCCACAGCTACTACGGCAAGGCGCACATCCTGTCGGACCTCAGCTTCGAGGTCCGCCGCGGCGAGGTGGTGGCGCTGCTGGGCCGCAACGGCGCCGGCAAGTCGACGACGATGAAGTCGGTGATGCAGCTGGTGCGGCCGCGCCAGGGGCAGGTCACCTTCCAGGGCCGCAACCTGGTGGGCGAGCCCGCCTTCCGCGTCGCCAAGACCGGCATAGGCTACGTGCCCGAGGACCGGCGCATCTTCACCGACCTCACCGTGCTCGAGAACCTCGAGGTCGGGCGCCAGCCCGCCCGCAAGGACGCGCCGCACTGGACCGTCGAGCAGCTCTTCCAGATCTTCCCCAACCTCTCGGAGCGGCGCGGCAACCGTGGCAAGCACATGTCGGGCGGCGAGCAGCAGATGCTGACCATCGCCCGGACGCTGATGGGCAACCCGTCGCTGCTGCTGCTGGACGAACCGTCCGAGGGCATCGCCCCGGTGATCGTCGAGCAGATGGCGGCCACGATCCTGCGGCTCAAGGCCGAAGGGCTGACGGTGATGATCTCGGAACAGAACCTGCATTTCGCCCGCGCCGTGGCCGACCGTGCCATCATCATCGAGGGCGGCGAGAAGAAGTTCGACGGCAGTTTCACCGAGCTCGAAGCCCATCCCGAGATCAGGGACGCCTATCTGTCGGTGTAAAACGGTGCCAACCATACGCTTCCGGATTGTCCTTGGGGTGAAATGCCGGTAGGGCAACATGCCTTAAAGGAGAACCTTGCCCGTGGATGACATCCCCAAAGCCCGCACCAGCGCCGATCACGGCTACCTGCTGGACGAGCAGATCGGATTCCTGCTGCGCAAGGCCTACCAGCGCAACTCGACGATTTTCGCCGAGACGGTTCCCGGCAAGCTGACGCCCACGCAGTTCTCGGTGATGCACCGGCTGGCCGAGGACGGGCCGATGTCGCAGAACCGGCTGGGCCGCTCGGTGGCGATGGACGGGGCGACCACCAAGGGCGTGGTCGACCGGCTGATCGCCCGCGGCCTGCTGCAGACCGCGCCCGATCCCGACGACCGCCGCCGCCATCTCGTGTCGCTGACCGCCAACGGCGTGGCGCTGATCGACGAGGCGGTGGAGGCCGCCATCACCGTCAGCACCGAAACCACGGCCCCCCTGCGCGAGCGCGAGAAGGAGACGCTGCTGCGTCTCCTGAAGAAGATCGGCGGCGACTGAGCCACGGTGGATCTGCCGGGACTGCCGCAGGCGCGTTGCCGGTTCCTGTGACGGGGTCTTGCGGAGCCTCCCCCGGCAGCCTCGCCGGTTCCGGCGCATTGCCTCGCTCAGTCCGCTCTTGCTCCGGGTGGCCGCGCCTGTTCTCCAGCGTTGCCCTACCCCGACGCCACAAGGTCCAGATGCGGCGCATCCGTGTCCGTGCCGCGAGGTCGAGGCGCGACTTCACCGCCTCGTAGTCCCGGCGTCAGGCACCGCCCCTCCGCACCACACGCTGAAGAGCCTCCCCCGCTTGGACTTCTCCGACAAAACACCCGGCACCTCGGGCACGACGGCCCCGGACCAGGCTTTCAGGTCAGGGCCTCCGTCATCGCGCGGCGGACACGCGCAGGGCACGAGACCATCCCTCGGGGAGCTCCAGCACTTACGATGTCAGGTCAGGGCGACGTCCCGCCCTGAGGGAAGACACCCGCGCTCGGCGCTGACACCTGTCCCCCGGCACGGGGTCAGGGCGACGTCCCGCGAAGGTCCGTCTCACCCCAGCTCAGGCGAGGAAGCCCTTCACCTCGGCGCTGCTCACCACGTGGCAGTAGATCATGTTGATGATCCGCAGCTCGGCCTCGTGCAGTTCGCGCGTTGCGGCGGCGCAGCAGTCCTCGACCACCACCACGCCGAAGCTCTCGTCTGCGAGGCTTCGCACCGAGGACGAGATGCATTGGTCGGTGAAGATCCCCGCCACGATCACGTCCTTGATGCCCATGTTGTGCAACGCCATCCGCAGGTTGGTCCCCGTCAGCGCTGAATCCGTGGTCTTGGTCACCACGATCTCGTCCCCCACCGGCCCCACCGCGTCGACGATCTGGGAATCCTCGCGGTCCTTGGGCAGCAGCAGGTAGTTGAACCCCGGCTTCTTCTGGCTCAGCGAACGGTCGCGGCCGTCTTCCTTGAGGCAGGCGATGCGGGCGTGGATGACCTCGATGCCGTTGTCGCGGGCCCAGGCCTGCAGTTTCGCGGTGTTGGGAATGACCACCTCGTGCATGCGCTCGAAGAACGGCGCCCAGCGGCGCGCCTCGGCCGGGTCCTCGGGCAGCTCGAGGTAGGTGTTCTGGATGTCGATGACCAGAAGCGCCGTGCGCGGCGCCTCCAGCACGATGTCCTCGGGCTCGTCGGCGGTCTCGTAGTAGAAGCTGCGCCAGTCGGTCTTCCAGCCCATCAGATTTCCCCGATCGCCTCGAGGCTCTCGGGCAGGATCTGCCCGCCGTCCACCACGATCTGCTGGCCGGTGATGTAGCCCGCCTCGTCGGAGGCGAAGAACAGCGCCGCGTTGCCGATGTCCTCGACCGCACCCAGACGCTTCAGCGGGATCGAGGCGGCCATGGTCTCGAGATAGTCCTCGCCCAGATCCTGCAGCCCCTCGGTGTAGATGTTGCCCGGCATCACCGCGTTGATCGTGGTGCCGTAGCGCGCAAGCTCCATCGCCGCGGTCTTGATGAACCCCAGCTGGCCCGACTTCGACGCGCCGTAATGCGACCAGCCCGGGTAGCCGGTCACCGGCCCGGTGATCGACGAGGTCAGCACCACCCGGCCCTTGCCCGCGGCCTCGAAGATCGGGATGCAGGCCTTCACGCAGAGGAAGCTCGACTTGAGGTTCACCGACATGACGTAGTCCCAGTCGTCGGGGGACATGTCGACCATCTTCTTCTGCGGGAAGATCCCGGCGTTGGCGCAGAGGATGTCGACGCCGCCGAAGGCGCCAACCGTGGCCGCGACCATGGCCTGAACCGAGGTCCAGTCGGCCACGTCGGTCGGATGCCACGCCGCGGTGCCGCCCGCCGCCTCGATCTCGGCCACCGCGAGCTTGGCGGAATCCTCGCCTCGGGCAGCGATCATGACCTTGGCGCCCTGCGCGGCGAAGACCTTGGCGATGCCCTTGCCGATCCCCTTGGACCCGCCGGTAACGATCACCGATTTTCCGGCAATGGATGTGAGCATGTGTCTGTTCCCTGTCTTTTCAGTCTGTTATGCGTTTCTGTCGTTCAGGCGTTCCGCGCCGCGCGGGCGCGCTTGAAGATGAGCGCCGCCGTCAGCCCCAGCGCGAGCAGCACCGCCGAGGTCCCTACGGTCAGGATGCCCACCGTCGGCACCAGCGGCGAATAGCCCGAGACCATCTTGGCATAGAGCCACTCCGGCAGCGTGCTGTCTGCCCCTGTCGTGAACAGCGACAGCGGAAAGTTGCCCCAGCTCAGGAGGAAGGCGAAAAGCCCGGCCGAGATCACCCCCGGCATCAGCAGCGGGATGGTCACCTCGCGCAGCGTGTCCCAGGTGGTGGCGCCCATGTCGCGGGCGGCCTCCTCTAGCGCGGGATCGAAGCTGTAGGCACGGATCGAGATCACCAGCGTGGCGATGGGGGCGATCCAGACGAGATGCGCCACCACGGCGGTCTTCCACGACGGGATGATGCCCACGGTGTTGAACCACATCAGCAGCGCCAGCCCCAGCACGGTCTGCGGGAAGAAGATCGGCAGCAGGATGAGCTTCTGGTAGGCCTTGCGGAAGCGCCACGAGTAGCGCGCGAAGGCGAGCGCACCCAAGAAGCCTATGACCATGCTCAGCACCGTGACGATGCCCGCGACCTTGAGCGAGACCAGCAGCAGGTCGCGCACCGTGTCCGAGGCCAGCGCCTCGCCGTACCAGTCGTAGGCATAGCGCCGGATCGGGAAGGTCAGGTAGCGCGCCTTGGAGATCGAGGCGAGCCCCACCGACACCAGCGGCAGGTAAAGGAAGGCCAGCACCGCGCAGCCGTAGGCCACCAGCAGCCAGCCCATCAGGCGGGAGGTCCTCATCTCAGCGTCTCCCCATCATGCGGTCGAGATCGGCCCGCCCGATGCCCCAGATCGCGATGCCGCCCACGATGACGATCAGCACCATCGCGAGCGCGGCCCCCAGCGGCCAGTTCTGGCCGTAGGTGAATGCCGTCTCGACCTCCTCGGCGATGACGATGACCGCCTGCCCTCCCAGAAGCTTGGTCTCGGCCAGCGCGCCCGCCGCCAGCACGAAAGTCAGCAGGCTGCCCACGAGGATGCCGGGCATGGCCAGCGGCAGCTCGATCTCGCGGAAGATCTGCCAGCGCGTGGCGCCAAGGTCGAAGGCCGCGGCGCGGGCGTCCTCGGGCACCATGGCGATGCCCTGCGCCAGCGGGAACAGCATGAACGGCAGGTAGACGTAGCAAAGCCCGAAGACGATCACCGGCACGTTGTAGAGCAGCCCGTCGAAGCCGGTGCCGGTCCACGCGCGGATGTAGCCCTCGACCAGCCCCCCCTTCATCAGCGTCAGCACCCAGCCGAAGAGCCGGATGTTCTCGGACACGAAGAGCGTCATCACCACGCCGATGGTCAGCACCAGCGAGAACCGCCCGAAGACCTTGGCCATGCCGTAGGCGAGCGGCCAGCAGACCACGAAGAGGATCAGCGTCGCCGCCATCGACATGCCCAGCGACCACGCCACGGTCTTCCAGTAGCCCTGCGTGATCACCGTGTAGTAGGCGCTGAAATCCGGCATGTTCCAGATGCTGAAGACCTTGGGCGGCATGGTCGAGAAGGCCGCGACCAGCAGGATCGGCGCCAGGAAGGCCACCGCCAGGAAGACCCCGATCGGCAGCGCGTAGAGAAGCCCGAGCTGGCGGTCACGCCGCTGCATCGCGGGCCTCCGGCGCGATCAGGTGACAGGCCGAGGTGCCGAAGCCCATGACCACCGGCGCGCCGGGGCCACCCACCGCGTTCTCGCGCAGCACCTCGACGGTGACCGGGGCCGCGCCTTCGCGCGCCACGGTGTACTGCACCCGGCTGCCCAGCAGGTACTCCGACTCGATGATGCCCTCGAGCGCCACGTCCGCCTCCTCGCCCGGGGCCAGCAGCGCGACGCTTTCGGGGCGCACCACCAGCGTGCCGGTCTGGCCCACGAAGAGGTTCGACGCCCGCGGCCCGAAGCGCAGCCCCGGCACCCGGCCGTCGACCATGTCGAAGAGGTTCACCTCGCCCATGAACTCGGCCACGAAGCGCGAGCGCGGGCGGGCGTAGATCTCGGCCGCGGGGGCGATCTGCTCGAAGCGGCCCGCCTTCATGATGGCGATGCGGTCGGACATGACCATCGCCTCCTCGAGGCTGTGGGTGATGTAGATGAAGGTCTTGCCGGTGCGCCGGTGCAGGTCCTTAAGCTCTTTCTCGAGCGTCTTGCGGAGCCGGTAGTCGAGCGCCGAGAGCGGCTCGTCGAAAAACAGGATCTCGGGGTCGAAGGCCAGCGCGCGGGCCAGCGCCACGCGCTGCTTTTCGCCGCCCGAGCATTCGTCGATGCGCTTGTCGTAATAGCTCGCCGGCAGCCGCAGCAGTTCGAGCAGCTCCAGCGCACGGGCCTTGCGGGTGGCGGGCGCCACCTTGCGCAGCTTCAGCGGAAACTCGATATTCTGCCCCACCGAGCGGTGCGGGAAAAGCGCCAGCGACTGGAACACCATGCAGGTCGGGCGCTTGTTGGCAGGCACCGC
>NZ_JAATOS010000223.1:0-6503 GCF_011806505.1 Salipiger sp. HF18
CCCCCGGCTCCCCTCCCTCCTCTTCCTCCTTTCTTCCTCTCTCTCTCTCTTCCCCTCCCCTCCTCCTTTCCCCTCGTCCCTCTTCCTCTTCTCCTTCCTTTTCGCCAAGCAGCACGATCGCGCCGTCGCCGCCGCGGCGGATCTGGTAGCCGCCGTCGAGCGAGATGCCCTCGGGCAGGGTCGTCACGCGGGCAAGCTCGGGCAGGCCCGTCGAGGTGGAGTAGTAGCCATCGAACCGGATCTCGGGCGGCACGCCACCGAAGGAATCCTCGATGCGCGCGATGATCGGCATGGCGAACTCGAGCAGCTGGCTGTCGCCGCTGCCGTGGACCGAGATCGGCTGCGCGCGCGCGGCACCGGCGGCCACGGCGGACAGGAACCCGAGCGCGTCGGTGTCGAACTCTCCCTCGTCGAGCATGATGCCGCTGCGGTCGAGCGCGACGCTGGTCCAGAGGCCGAAATCCGCGTCGGGGCCGCAGAACACCCGGTGGGTGTGCTCGGCCCGCAGGGTCACGAGGTTGCGTCCGGCGTGCAGGGCCCCTTCGGGCAGCGGGATATCGGCACGGCGGAAGGCGTCGAAATTCTCGGGGCTGGCGGTGCCCACCAGCTTGCCGTTCACCAGCACGTCGAGTCGCGACCGCTCGGGCAGCACGTTGATGGTGCTCAGCGTCGAGAGCATCAGCGTGGTCGCCCCGGGTGCCGCGGGCAGGAACATCACGAAATCCGCCTCGTCCACCACGCCGCGGAGCGTGTAGCGGGTCTGGTCGCCGATCTCGGGATGCATGGCGCGCAGCGGCAGCAACACCTCGGCGGGCGCCTGTGGAGAGGTCGCGGCCGGCTCGACGGCGCCGTACTGCGGCTGACGCTCGGTGACGAGGCCGGGATCGTAACCGTCGAACGTCTCGGTCTGGGCCGGATCGGCGTCGGGCAGCTCTTCGAACTGGATGATCTGGGCCCCGGCGGGAGCGGCCGCCATGAAGGTGCAGCAGGCCAGCAGGGCGGGAAGGGTGCGCAGCCGCATCGTCATGTCGCGCCCCCGGTTTCCTCGGGCACGAGGAACTCGGTCGCCGGCGCCGGAAGCGCGCCGCGGTCGGCGAGGTAGTGCTCGATCGCGGTCTTCTCGACGGTGTTGCGGTCCTCGTCCTTGCGATTGTGCTGCGGCGCCGCGCGGTGCGTCACCAGCGCCAGCACCGAGGGGACAATCGAGCCGACGCTGAGGCGCAGCACGAAAACGATGCCCGAGATCAGGCCGCGGGCCTGCGGCAGCGCCTCGCGGGCGGCCACCCATTTCTCGCTGTTGCCGTAGACGAGGTAGGCGGTGATCTCGCTCGCGGGGATCAGCTGGCCATCCTCGACCTCGACGGTGACGGCGGTGCCGCGCCCGGCCTGTTCGTCGTGCGAGACCCGGGTCACATGCAGGCGCAGGTGGTGCTCAAGGTCGGGCGCCGCGGGGATTACGGGACACAGCACCAGCCGGTCGCCGGAGCGGATCATGCCCAGCTCCTCGCGGGCCTCGTCATCGTCGTTGAGCGTGAACTGCATGGTGCGGCCCGAGCTCATGCGCAGCACCGCCGAGACCCCTGCCCCGCCGGTCTTGGACTCGGACCAGACCGCGGCGGGGACCATGATCTCGGTCCGCGGCTTGCGCAGGCGGCGCTGGCGCTCGAACACCGAGCGCAGCGACAGCACGGTCAGGATGAAGTTGAACAACGCCCAGCCGCCGACGATCTGCACGATGAGCCGGTCGCCGGGATACATGTACCAGCGGATCCCGGCCGCGACGAGCCCGCCGAACATGAGCAGCGTGGTGATGAAGAGCGGCTTCATGACCGGCGAGATGAAGTCGTTGTCGAGCGATTCATCCTTGGCCGTCACGTTGAACTTGGCGGCGTGCGGCCGAAGCACGGTCTTGAACACCGCCATCAGCAGGTATGGCGTCTGCGCGATCTCGTAGACTTCCGATATCAACGGCCATCGCACCCGCGCGAAGAGGCCGTTCTGGACCAGGAAAGCGACCAGCAGGTAGGGCAGGATATAGGCCATCACCTCGTCGGGTTGCACCACGAAGACCTGCAGGCCGAAGAACAGGTAGAACAGCGGGCTGAGCAGGAAGGTCATCCGCACCACGGGGAAGAGCCAGTAGCTCATCGAGTTCAGGTAGCAGAAGCGCTGCGCCAGCGAGAGCCCGGACCGGAACAGCGGGTTCTTGAGGATGAGGATCTGCATCATCCCGGTCGCCCAGCGGCCGCGCTGCTGGATGAACGAGGCGAAGGTCTCGGGCTGCAGCCCGGCGATCATCGCGCGGTTGAGGTACATGCTCTCCCAGCCGCGTGAGTGGATGTCGAGCGCGGTCTCGGCGTCCTCGGTGATGGTCACACCCGAGATGCCGCCGACCTCGTCCAGCGCCTTGCGCCGCAGCAGCGCCGCCGAGCCGCAGAAGAAGGCGCCGCCCAGCCGGTCGAGCCCGCGATGGATGGTGCTGTAGAACATCTCGTTTTCCGAGGGGCAGGTCTCGGGCAGTCCGATGTTGCGCTCGATCGGGTCGCGGTTGGTGAAGAAGTGCGGCGTCTGCACGAGGAAGAGACGCGGGTTCTCGACGAAGTAGCCGGCGGTGCGGGCGAGGATGTCGCGGCTCGGCACGTGGTCGGCGTCGAGGATCAGCACGAGATCGCCGGACAGCCGCTGCAGCGCCGCGTTCAGGTTGCCCGCCTTGGCGTGCTCGTTCCGGGCGCGGGTCGAGTAGACGATGCCCATGTCGCTGCAGAGCTCCTGCAGCAACTTGCGCCGCTCCTGCGCCCCGCGCGAGATGTCGGGATCGGGGTGGTTGCAGCGCTGGTCGGTACCGCCGTCGTCGCAGAGCACGACGGTCTTGCGGCCCTCGGGGTAGATCACCTGCTTGGCCGCCGCCAGCGTCACCGCGAGCAGCTCGGGCGGCTCGTTGTAGGACGGCACGAGGATGTCGACGCTCGGCACCTGCGACGGGCGCATCGGCTTCGGCGGGTCGCGGTCGATGGGGTCGGCGGTGACCAGCGCGGTGAGGAAGAAGAGCGCGACGGTAAAGGTCTCGGCGCCGAACAGCACGACGGCCGCGGCGAACGAGAGCGGGTCGTCCTGGGACGGCAGGGTCTCGGCCAGGCGCCAGATCCAGTAGCGCATGACGAAGACGCTGGCGATGGCGAGCACGATGAACCGTGCCTGCCGGTTGGTCGAGGCGAAGCGTTTCAGAAGCCAGATGCTCGAGACGCCGACCAGCGCGAAGAGCGCCTCGACCGGCGTAGCGATGGGGGTCGCGGCCAGCACAACGATCACCGCCAGCAGTGCCAGCCACAGCAGGATCAGCAGGACCATGCCCGCCCCGAGCCGCTTGCGTTCACGCCTCATGGCAGCGGCCCCGCCAGTGGCGACAGCATGCGCTGGTGGCCCGACGGCGTGTCGGCGATCGCGGCGTAGCCGGTGTAGAGATCCGATATCGGCGCCAGCGCCTCTTCGGCGGTGCCGCGCATGCAGTTGCGCAGCATCATGTCGATGGACGAGGTCTTGAAGGGCATGATCCGGTCGTTGGCGTCGAGCCGCCGGAAGGCGAGCACGCAGGTGAGGTCGGTCCCGTTGGTCCACTGGGACCAGTGCAGCCAGCCGAAATCGTCCTCGAGCGAGGTCATGGGCTGGCCGTCGAAGTCGAGGAAGGGCTCGGGCGGGCCGTCGTTGCGTTCGACCATCACCGCCGGGCGGAAGCGCCCGATGCGCGACAGCGGGCCTTCGCGCGCCACCATCAGCATGAAGTTGTCCCCGCGGATCGAGGTCCGGTTGGGCAGCAGCAGCCGCTGCTCGGTGACCGAGCCGTAGTGCCGCTCGAGCACGAGCGAGACGTCGGGATGGCTGATCCAGGCATCGGAGAGCGGCAGCTGGATGAAGGGCGCGCGGTCGAGCGAGTCCCAGAATTTCGTGTTGATTTCGGAATAGGGCTCGCAGGCTGCCGCGAGGAGCGGCAGTGCCAGGCTGAGCGCCACCCGACGAAGCGTCCGGAACACACGGGACGCAACGCGGGAATCTGAAATCTTCGAATCCTGCATCTACGCCACCGGCAACATCTCTGAGCTGAAATACTCTGTGCACCGTATCGAACAGCCCGAAATAGTCGAGATTACGTTTTAATGGTGCATCCAGACGGCGAAAGGATTGTGGTTTTTGACGCACATAGCGCATGTTCTTCCTGTGGATTGATCGCTTGCCGAGACAGTCCAGAGGAGATTTCGGGCCGCGTCCGAAAAGGCGCCAACCCGCCGGAATGACGTGTAAAACCTGCATTTCAAAGGATGGTTTGCACCCACGAGCAGGCCTCCCGCACCCGCGGACGCGGGCGGAGAGGCCTTGGCAGTGGTCCATCGGGCGCTACGGCGCCCATGGCCGGTATGGGAAGGGGCGGCACGTCCACCGCCCCCTGGGGATTCGCGGTCAGCCGCCGGTCAGGCGATGGCCCCCACGTAGGTGAAGCTGTCGCCCTCGAGGCTCAGCCCGGAGACGCCGCCGAGCACCGCGATGAGCTCGTCCTCGTCGGTGCCCTCGCCCAGCAGCCAGATCGAGGTGCCGTCCGGCAGGTCCTCGCGGCCCTCGGCCAGCAGGTAGTCCGAGGCGCTGCCGAAGAGCTGCACGGTGTCGGTGCCGACCTCGAAGTCCCAGACATAGCCGTAGTCACCGGTGCCGTCGCTGGCGGCGATGCCGTCGTCGTAATAGGCCCGCGTCGCATCGCCGAAGACGAAGACATCGGCCCCGCCCGCCCCCACGAAGACGTCGATCTCACCCGCGCCGGGCAGCGCCGCGCCGGTGTCGACCGCGACCAGCACCTCGGCGGTGTCGTCGCCCTGGATGATGTCACTGCCGGTGATCTCGGTGACGGTGATGTCGCCGAAGGTGACATCGTAGTAGTGGGCATTGAGGTAGATGCCCCCGGTGGCCGGCGCCTCGTCGATCGAGAAGGTCTCGAGCGTCTGCAGCGTCCAGCCGGTGGGCTCGGCGGTGCCGGCCTCCCAGATCTTGAAGCTGTAGATCCGGTCATAGAGCCCGGTCTGCTCGACCCGGACGGTGAGGTTGTACTCGACCTCTTCGGACAGGGTCAGGGCCTGCGATCCGAGCTTCTGGCTGAAGCTATGATAGCTGTGGCTGGTGAGCTCGTCGGTGTAGAAGAACGCGGCGCCGGGCTCATAGCCCGAACGGGGCTGCCAGCCACTGATCGGCTCGTCGGTATGCCCCCCCCAGAGCATGCCGATGGCAAAGGCGCCGCCGTCGCGTCCGCGTGGGTCCACGTTCTCGAAATCGTGCCCGGTGATGGTCGTGCTGAGCTCATAGTTGTCCCAGCTGTCATCCCCCAGCACCAGCAGCCGGTCGTACCCGAGATCCACCGGCCGCGCGCCGTCCTGATCCCAGCTCCAGGTGCCGTCGACCACCTGGACCACGTCCTGCAGGTTGGTGACGGCTGACCAGTCGATGGAATAGTTTGCATCCCAGCTGTTGCCGGCTTCGTATTCGACAGTGACGTCCGTGGTGAAGACCGTGCCGTTCGTCAGCGTGGCGTAGATCGTGATGACGTCGTCGGTCGAGCTGCCGTCCAGTTCGGCGAAGTCGAGATCGATGTTGAAATCGCCGTCGTTCTGCAAACGGCGGGTATCGGCCCCGATCGAGAGCTCGCGCAATTCGCCGCCATTGAGGCTGTAGGACAGCGACACCACGTCGGACTCGACGCTTCCGAGAATGTTAATCGCGGTCTGCGCGTCGCCCGGCGTGCCGAAGCTCTGCACATCGCCATACCAGACGTCGATGGGCTGGCGGACCTCGAAGGTCACGGTCGCGCTCGCGGTCTGGCTACCGTCCGAGATCGTGTAGCTCAGCGTGTCGGTGCCCTCGTATCCGACGGGTGCCTCGTAAGTCCAGGTCCCGTCACCATTGTCGGTGAGCGTGCCGTGCGACACCGAGCCCAGCGCCACGACGGTCAGCGTGTCGTCGAGGTTGGGATCGTAATCGTTGGCCAGCAGGTCCGAGGCGTCGAAGGTCACGCTGTCGGTCAGGCCGATCATGTCATCCACCGCCACGGGCGCATGGCTCGAGGGCACGTAGCTTCCATCCTCGTCGGTGATCGGCTGCAACGAGTTCTCGAAATAATCGACGTATGCCGTGTAGCCGGGGACGGCGCCGGTGAACGAGGTGCTGCCCGCGAAAAGCCCGACCTGCGAGACCGTCATCTCGCGATCATAGGTGAAGGCCTCGACCCAGCCCGAGCCGCCGCCCCGATATTCGAAGGACCAGGCATCGCCCTCGCGGGTGATCCTGAGGTCGTCGACAACGCCGGATCCGATGGACTGGAACAACGGATAGGTGGTTTGCCCGCCCACGATCATGCCGACGATCAGGGTCAGCGTGCCGCCGGTGTAGGCAAGGTCGAAGCGGATCCAGTTCTCGTCATCCTGCACCACCAGCAGACCGTGCTCCTGGTAGCGCTGCGCGGGCTCGCT
>NZ_JAATOS010000224.1:0-6502 GCF_011806505.1 Salipiger sp. HF18
GAAGATCGGCCAGACCGCTTTCTGGTTGTAGAGCCCGGTCACGAGCCCGCCGCGGATCTGCTGGAAGAAGACACTGTCCTCCATGGCGCGCAGGATGTCGACGCGATCCCGTTCCCAGCCGGTCTCGATGTAGGAGGCAAAGCCGTGGCCCTGCGCCGCGGCATCCAGCGCGGCGATGCCGGCCATGATCGCGGGCGCGGCCTCGGGGGTGTCGTAGCCCTTGACGGCAAGGACGTAGTTCTCGTCGGGAATGCGGTCGTGGGGGTAGATATCGCGGGCCATCTGCACCAGCGTCGCAAAGGCCGCGGGCTCGATGCTGCCCGTCTCATAGGCCCAGGCGGCGTCCGGCGCGGCGATGAAGCCCGAGCCTGCGACGAAGCCCGCCCCGACCGCGCTCGCACGGGTCAGCAGTTGGCGGCGGGTCATCCCGCGCGTGGCTGTCTTGGTCATGGTGTCCTCCCTTTCAAGACAAACCGGCGTCCCTCCCAAGGCGCCGGGGGCGAGTTACTGGAAGCGCCCTGCGCGCTGCAGCACCTCGATCTGGTAACCGTCCGGATCCGCGACGAAGAAGAACTTCGCCACCACCTCGCCGGCGGGGGCGAATTCCACCAGCTTGCGCGGGTTCAGCCCCTCGGCCTCGAAGCGGGCGTGTTCGGCGGCAAGGTCCCCGACCGAAACGGCGAGGTGGCCATAGCCGTCGCCCAGATCGTAGGGCTCGGTGCGGTCCTTGTTGACGGTGAGTTCGAGTTCGAAGCCGCTCTCGTCATTGCTGAGGTAGACGAGCGTGAAATCGGGGAAGTCGAGAAGGGCGGCAACCTCAAGTCCGAAGGCGCGGCGATAGAATTCGAGAGAGCGTGCCTCGTCGAGCACGCGGATCATGCTGTGAATGGCCTTCGCCACTGTAAGCCTCCTGCGTCGGATCGTTCCTGGTCCGGTCAGGTTGGCAGGGGCGCGGGCGGCGCGGGTAGTAGGGGTTTACTACATGCCCGTTATGTGACCGTTTTCGCTTACTCGGCGGCCACGGCGAGGGTGCTGTCCTGGTGGTCGGCGACCCCGGCCTGGCCGGCGTGGATCAGGCAGGCGGTGCGCAGCAACGAGGTAAAGTTCACCGGTTCGCCGCGCGTCTCGAGCACTTCGGAATGAAGTTTCGAGATGAACGCGGGCGTCGATACGCCATCGGTCGCCGCGATCTGGTCGAGGATGTGCCAGAAGGCGTTCTCGAGCCGGATGCTGGTGCTCTGGCCGTTGAGGCGCAGGCGGCGCGTGGTGCTGGCGTAACGGGCCGGATCCTGCCCGGCGAAGACTTGGCACATGGACCTTCCGCTCCCTGTCCTGACAATTGGGCCGGTCAGTATAGCACGGCTCCGTTGCCGCGGCGCCATGGACTTAGGTCTGAGACGTCGCGGCGGGATCGGTTCGGGATCGTGGGATCAGTCTGGGCGCAGGTGCATGTCGAGCGGGCTGCCCGGGTAACGGTAGAGACCGTCCGGGGCCGAGGCATGGCGGTGGAAGCCGTGGCGGCTGTAGAACGCCTCAAGCTCGTCCTTCTGCAGCCCGGGCTCGCCGAAGGGTTCGTGGTAGAGCGCGACGCCGATCTCGGCGTCGTCGGCGGCGTCGAGCAGGCGCCGCAGGATGCGGTGGGCAATGCCCTGTCCGCGCCATGCGGGGGCCACCCAGATCCCGCTCAGGATGAAACGCCGGTTCTTGAGCGAATGCTCGACATAGGCGACGTTCTCCTCGGCGGTCATGTAGTAGGTGCGTTCCTCGGTGTCGCCGCGCACTGCATGCAGCCCTGGCACCTTGGTGAGGGCAGCAAGAATTCGCGCATATTTGATCTCGGTCCGCTCCTCCGAGCGTTCGATTCCATCTTCAAGTTCCTGCAGAAGATCAGGATGGCGATTCTCGCAATAGTTGCGCAGCCCGTGCTGCACGGCGATCGCGACGAACGCACGAAGATCGGCTTGCAAGCGCCTGTTTTCCTGTTCGAGATGGATCTCGTGAAGGCTTGGCGGCTCGAAGGCGCTGGGGCCCCTTTTGAAAGTGTATGGCATGTCGTCCTCCCTAGGGGAGTTTACAGGATCATGCGCGGGAAGACAGCTTATTCCTTTGCGCCACGGCGACGCACTAGCGCGTCGCCTGCCGGCCGGTCGCAAGCTCGATGATCTCGTCGGTGATGCCCTCCTGACGCAGCCGGCGGGCCTCGGAACCGAGGCTCTCGAGCGAGCCCGTGACGTTGTCGTGGGCGGCGATCATGGCGCGCATCCGGGCGGCGTTCTCGGCTGCGAAGGCCAGCATCGCGGCCTCGGTCAGCTCGGCGAAGACGTATTCCTCGGCGAGCCGCGACAGCAGGTCGGCGGCGGGCAGCGTGGTCTCGGGCGGGGCGGCGTTCGGTGGCGGCGGGAAGCGGTCGTAGTCAAAGGGCACGAGGCTGCGCACCAGCACCTGCATGGCGCCGCCTGCGGTGCCCGGCGCTGCGTGCACCACCGAGACGGCGGTGACCTGCGCCCGGGCCAGCGCCTCGAAGACCACGTCCGCCAGTCGGGTGGCCAGCGTCGCCGCCTGCGCCGGGTGGGCGATCATGGCGCCGGACCAGGCCACCGGCAGGCCGCGCTCGGAGGCCACCAGCAGGCCGCGGTCGCCGGCGATGTAGAGATCGTGGGGCCCGTCCAGCAGCGGGGTCGCGGCGTCGAAGACCTGTTCGTTGTAGGTGCCGGCAAAGCCCTGCTCGGCGGCCAGCAGGATCACCGCGCGGCGCCCCTCGCGCCCGTCCGCCCAGGTGCCGCGCGGCGGCGGGTCGCGGTCGGGCAGGAGCGGCATCGCCTCGCCGATGGCGGCGCCGATGGTGTCGGCGTAGGTGCGGACGCCCTCGGCGTGGCGCTGCGCCTCCTGCACCCGGGCGGCGGCGATGCCGCGCATGGCCGAGATCACCGAGGCGAGCTTGTGCACCGTGCCGATGCGGGCCTCGACCTCGGCAAGACGGCCGGTCATGCCGGGGCCTCCTCCGGCGCGAGGCTGGCGGCCAGCTCGGCCACGGCGGCGACTAGCGCCCGGCGGCTGTCGTCGTCGAGCTTGCCGCTGTCGCGCACCGATGTCACCGCCTGTGCGGCATGGCCGTCGAGCCAGGCGCCAAGCCGGGTCCGCAGAACGGGGAAGCTTGCCGGGGCGAGCGCGTCGAGCGCGCCATCCCCCAGCGCCGCCAGCAGCGCCACCTGGTCGATCGTCCGCAGTCCCGCGAAACGCGGCTGCGCGAGCAGCGCGCGGATGCGTTCGCCGCGGGCGATCTGGCCGCGCACCCTCGGGTTCGAGATGCCGCCGAAACGGGTGAACATCTCGAGTTCCTGGAACTGCGCGTAATCCAGCCGCACCCGGCCCGAGACCTTGCGCAGCGCCTCGAGCTGGGCCTTGCCGCCGACCCGGCTCACGGAAAGCCCGACGTCCACCGCCGGCCGCTGGTTCGAGGCGAAGAGGTGGCTGTCGAGCACGATCTGCCCGTCGGTGATCGAGATCAGGTTGGTGGGGATGTAGGCCGAGAGGTTGCCCGCATCGGTCTCGGCGATGGGCAGCGCGGTGAGCGAGCCGCCGCCGCGCTCGGCCGAGAGCTTGGCGGCGCGTTCCAGCAGGCGGGCGTGCAGGTAGAAGATGTCGCCGGGATAGGCCTCGCGCCCCGGCGGCTCGCGGGTGAGCAGCGCCAGCTCGCGGTGGGTGGCGGCGTGGCGGGTGAGGTCGTCTATGATCACCAGCGCGTGCTGGCCGCGGTCGCGGAAATACTCGGCCATGGTCATGCCGGCGAAGGGCGCGATCCACTGCAGCCCGGGCGCGGCGGAGGCGCCGCCGACCACGAAGATGCAGCGCGACAGATCGCCATGCTCGCGCACCGCCGCGATCACCCGCTGCACCGCCGTGGCGCGCTGGCCGACGGCGACATAGACGCAGATCACGTCCTTGCCCTTCTGGTTCACCATGGCATCGACCGCGAGCGAGGTCTTGCCCGTGGCGCGGTCGCCGACGATCAGCTCGCGCTGGCCGCGGCCGAGCGCGAAGAGGCTGTCGACCACCAGCACCCCGGTCTCGAGCGGGGCGGCCACGGCGTCGCGTTCGATGATGGCGGGTGCGGGGCGTTCGACCGGGGGGCTCTCGGCGCAGTCGGGGGCGGGGCCGCCGCCGAGCGGGCGACCGAGCGGGTCCACGACCCCGCCCACAGAAGCGCCTCGCCCACAGGGACGCGCAGGACTTCGCCGGTGTCGGCGACGCGGGCGCCGGCCTCGATGGCAGAGGTCTCGTCGAGCACGACAACGTCGATCTCCTCGGCGCCGAGGCTGTGGGCGAAGCCGTACTGGCCGCCCTCGAACCGCAGCAGAGCGCCCAGCGGCGCGTCGGGCAGGCCCGAGACCTGCGCGATGCCGTCGGCGATGCGGGTGACGCGGCCGATGGCCTCGGCCTCGGGGGCAAGCGGCACCCGGCGCACCGCGTCGCGGCCATGGTCGAGCCAGCCGGAGAGCTTGGGATCGTCAGTCATGGGTCAGCTCCGCCCGGATCCGGTCGAGGTCGGCCCGGAGATGGTTGCGCACGATGGCGTGCGGGGTCTCGAGCTCGAGTCCGGCGATGAGCGCTGGGTCGGTCTCGACCGTGAGCGCGGGCGCGGTGCCCAGAACCCGGGCCAGCGCGGCGCTCAGCTCTGCGCTCTCGGCGGGCTCGAGCGGCCGCACGGCGCGCAGGATGACGGGGCCCTCGCTGCCGATGCGGGCGCGGGTGGCCTCGGGCAGCCCGGCCACGGCCTCGGCCAGCCCCTCGGTGAACCCCGCGATGCGGGTGGTCTCGGGCAGGCGCGCCATGAGCCGCGCGGCGATGTCGGCGGCAAGCTCACCGGCCTCTTGCGAAAGCGCGTGCCGCTGGCGGTCGCGCTCGCGGGCCAGCTCGTGCCCGGCGCTGTCTCTCAGGGTCGCGGCTTCGGCACGCGCGTCTGCGATCAGGCGGTCGCGCTCCTCGGCGGCCTCGGCCTGCGCCCGGGCCAGCGCGTCGCTGCGGGTGGCCGCGAGCGAGGCGGTCTCGGCCTTCGCGGCCTCGCGCGCGGCCTCTGCCTCGGCCCGGGCCGCCTGCGCCGCGTCGAGCTCGGCATGGGCGGCCTCCTGCCGTTCGGGGAGGATGCGGCTCACCGGGCGGGACAGGAAGCGGGCGAGGATCCAGATCAGGACCAGCGCGTTGACGGTCTGCAGACCAAGGGTCCACCAGTCGATGCTCATGGCCGGTCGCCCCTCAGACGAAGGGGTTGGCGAAGAGCACCAGAAGGGCGATGACGAGGGTGTAGATCGCCATGGTCTCGATCATGGCAAGCCCGACAAAGAGCGTCCGGCTGATGGTGCCCGCGGCCTCGGGCTGCCGGGCGATGGCGTCCATCGCGGCCGCCACGGCGCGGCCTTCGCCGAGCGCGGGGCCGATGGCGCCCATGCCGACCGCGAGCGCGGCGGCGAGGATCGAGACGATCTCCACGAGGTTGTCAGTCATCGGATGGGTCCTTCCGGTCGTTTGCGGCGGGGTCGCGGGTCTCGCCCACGGCCGCGCCGATGAAGACGGTGGCGAGCACCGCGAAGATGTAGGCCTGCACGGCGCCGGTCAGCAGGTCGAGCGCCATCAGCGGGATCGGCACGAGCAGTCCCGCCAGCGACAGCACGATGCCGACCACGAAGACCCCGCTCATGACGTTGCCGAAGAGGCGCACGATGAGCGAGAAGGTGCGGGTGATCTGCTCGATCACGTTGAGCGGGATCATCACCCACGAGGGTTCGGCGAAGGTGGCGAGATAGCCGCCCACGCCGCGTGCCCGGATGCCGTATGCGATGGTTGCGGCGAAGACGATGAGCGCCAGCGCCGCGTCGGTCTCGACATGGGCGGTGGGCGGCTCGACGCCGGGGATCAGCGACGACCAGTTGGCCGCCAGCACGAACAGGAAGATGGTGCCGATGAGTGCCCGGAACGGCGCCGGGTCGCGGCGCATGGTGTCGGCGATCTGCGCGTCGATGGTGGTCACCATGAGCTCGAGCAAGGTCTGCGCCTTGCCGGGGCGCAGCGTCAGGCGCCGGGTCGTGGCCCAGGCCAGCGCCGCGAGCACCGCCATGATGACCCACGTCACCACCACCGGCGCGGTGACCGGCACCGGCCCGAGGTGGAAGAGCGGCTCGATCGAGAGAGGGTTCTCCATCAGGCGGCGCTCCGGTTGCGGCGCAGCACCACGGCGCGTCCGATCATCACCCCGGCGGCGCCCGCGAGCAGCGCCGTGGCCCCCCAGAGCGCCAGCAGCACCAGCCCCGCCACCAGCAGCGCGAAGCGGCCGAGCTGCAGCGCCAGCGCCTTCGGCGCCGAACCGCCCCCGACATAGAGCGCCGCGACCCGGTGCAGGGTGGCGAAATGGAAGAGCCCGAGCGCCAGCCCGGCGGCGAGCCCCGCGAACAGCTGCAGGAGCGGGATCTGCGACAGGGCCTCGGTCATTGGCGGTGCATCCATCTCC
>NZ_JAATOS010000225.1:0-6476 GCF_011806505.1 Salipiger sp. HF18
CCCGGCTCGGCCTTCCTCGATCATTGCGACAACCGCGCGCGCATGCTGGTCATGCACCCGGTCAATCCGCCGCACCTCGTGCCCATCGTCGAGATCGTGCCGACGCCCTGGACCGATCCCGCGGTCCCCGTCCGCGCCCGGGCGCTGATGGAGGAGGTGGGCCAGTCGCCGGTGTCGCTCGACCGCGAGATCCCGGGCTTCGTGCTCAACCGCCTTCAGGGCGCGCTGCTCGACGAGGCCTTCGCGCTGCTGGCCGAGGGCTATGCCAGCGCCGAGGACATCGACCGCACGGTGCGCGACGGGCTGGGGCTCCGCTGGGCCTTCATGGGGCCGTTCGAGACCATCGACCTCAACGCGCCGAAAGGGCTCGCCGATTACGCCGAGCGGCTCGGACCGATGTTCGCGGGCTTTGCTGAGCAACGGCAGGCGGACCGCGACTGGCGCCCCGAGGCGGTGGCCCGGGCCGATGCCGAGCGGCGCGAGGCGCTGCCCGAGACCGGGCTCGCCGACCGGCGCAACTGGCGCGACGCCATGCTCATGGCGATCCTGCGGGCGAAACAGCAGGGCTGAACGCCCTGCGCTGACGACGACACGAGCGACGAAAGAGGACGGATCATGCAGGGCTTCACCTTCAACACCACGCCGTCGGTGGTCTTCCGCGACGGCGCCGCGGCGGACCTGGGCGCCATCGCGGGCGCGCGGCTGGGGCCGCGGGTGCTCTTCGTTACCGACCCGGGCCTGCGCAAGCTGGGGCTCTGCGACGGAGCCATCGCCTCGCTCGAGGCCGCGGGCGCCGAGGTGACGCTCTACGACCGCATCGAGCCCGACCCGACGCTCGCTATCCTCGACGAGGCCACCGAGGCCGGCCGGGCGGCGGCGGTCACCGGGGTCGTGGGCTTCGGCGGCGGCTCGTCGCTCGACATCGCCAAGGTCGCGGCGCTTCTGCTCGGCTCGGGCGAGCCGCTGGACGAGGCGTGGGGCGTCGGCAACGCCAGGGGCCCGCGCCTGCCGCTGGTGCTGGTGCCGACGACGGCGGGCACCGGTTCGGAGGTGACGCCGGTGTCGATCCTGACGGTGAGCGCGGTCGAGAAGCGCGGCGTCTCGTCGCCGGTGATCCTGCCGGATCTGGCGCTGCTCGACCCGTCGCTGACCGTGGGCCTTCCCGGGGCGATCACCGCCGCCACAGGCGTCGATGCCATGGTCCACGCCATCGAGGCCTACGCCTCGGCGAGCCCCAACAACAACCCGCAGAGCCGGATGCTGGCGCGCGAGGCGCTGCGGCTGCTCGGCGCCAACATCGAGACCGCCTACACCACGCCGGGCGACGTCGCCGCGCGCGGCGCGATGCTATACGGCTCGATGCTGGCGGGGCAGGCCTTCGCCAACTCGCCGGTGGCCGCGGTGCATGCGCTGGCCTACCCGATCGGCAGCGGCTTCCACATCCCGCACGGGCTCTCGAACGCGCTGGTGCTGCCGCATGTGCTGCGCTTCAACGCGCCCGAGGCCCACGCCACCTACGCCGAGATCGCGCCCGACGCCTTCCCGGCGCTGGCGGAGACTGCCGACAGCGCGCTCGAGGGCATGGCGCGCGACGCGATGCTGCAGCAGCGCCTGCTGGTCAACAACCCGCGCCCCGTCACCGAGGCCGACGCGCTGGCGATCTACCGCGCCGCGTGGTGAGGCTGCGCGCCTTGTCTGGCTGAGGCCGGTGGGGGCGGTTGTTGCGCGATGATGTCGCCGTCGTGGCCTCGGGGGACAGTTCCGCAGCCTCGTTCTGAGCGCGGAACGGCTGGACGCCGCGCGTAGCGGCGGTTTCTGCTGCGTGGGCGTGCTTGGCGTGTCCGTGGTGTGGATGCAGGCGTTCAAACCGCGATGATGCGCAACGGTCTGCTTCGCGAAGCCCCGAGCGGGCCTCGAGGCCTCTGGCAGACTACGCTCCGGCTTCCGGTGCTGCCCAGCGACCCCTTAAAAACGCCGTTAGGGCCGTGTCACGGGAAGCCCGATGCGGGCCCTGAACCGCTCCATCTCGTGCTCCGGCGGGCGCTTGCCGGTGTAGATCTCGACGTATTTCGGGAAGCGCTCGAACCGCTCGTCGAGGCTCTCGGTCACCCGCATCGAGATGTAGCCCACCTGTACCAGGTAGATCGTGCGGGCGCGGACGTCGGCGTCCTCGGCGGTGTGGCCCCAGCTTGCGAGCAACATGCGCAGCGCGTCGAGCCGCTCGGCATCGGCCTGCTGCAGCCTCGCCAGAACCGCGTCGTCCTGCTGCGCCCAGGCCCGCACCGCAAGCTCGAGCCCGGTGTCGAAGAGCCGGTCCGACAGGAACACCGAGATCACGTTCAGCATCGCCTCGGTCTCGGTCGCGGCATAATCTCGGGTCGCCGCGACGAGGGGGCGGGTGGTGCTCGCTTCCCAGCGATCGAGCAGCCCCGACAGCAGCGCCTTCCGGTCCTTGAAGAACCAGTAGAAGCTGGTGCGCGACAGCCGCAGCGCCTGTGCCAGCGGCATGATCTTCACCGCGTCGACGCCGCCGCTCACCAGCGCCTCGTAGGCCGCGTCGAGCCATACATCGGGGGAGCCGCGCCAGCCCCGGTCGGGAAGATCGGTCTCGGTCATGTCGCCCCTCGCTGCGGTTCTCCCTCCCTTGTCCATAAAATGTGCGCGGCTGTCCAGTTTCTGCGATGTCCGCGAGAGACAGACCTGAACGAAATCTTGACATGAGTGCACATTTTGGGAATCGTGACCGCAGTTCGACAGGCACCTGTCTTCCCGGAGGCACCGACATGAGCACTGATCCCCTGCTGCAGCCCTACCAGCTCAAGCACCTGACCCTGAGAAACCGCATCCTCATCACCAGCCACGAGCCGGCCTATCCCGAGGACGGCATGCCCAAGGATCGCTACCGCGCCTATCACGTGGAGCGGGCGAAGGCGGGCGTGGCGCTGACGATGACCGCGGGTTCGGCCTCGGTGTCGCGCGACAGCCCGCCGGTCTTCAACAACATCCTCGCCTGGAAGGACGAGGTGGTGGGCCACATGAAGAAGCTCGCCCGCGAGTGCCACGACGAGGGCTGCGCGGTGATGATCCAGCTCACCCACCTTGGCCGCCGCACCCGCTGGGACAAGGGCGACTGGCTGCCGGTGGTCTCGCCGGGCTACGAGCGCGAGCCGGCGCACCGGGCCTTCCCCAAGAAGATGGAGGACTGGGACATCGCCCGCATCATCGAGGATTACGGCGACGCGGCCGAGCGGATGAAGGCGGCGGGGCTCGATGGCATCGAGCTCGAAGCCTACGGCCACCTGTTGGACCAGTTCTTCTCGCCCCTGACCAACGATCAAGACGCGCCCTACGGCGGCGATCTCGACAACCGCATGCGCTTTGCCTTCGACGTGCTGCGCGAGATCCGCAGGCGTTGCGGCGAGGAGTTCCTCGTGGGCGTGCGCTACAGCGGTGACGAGTGTCTCCCCGGCGGGTTCGGCAAGGCCGAGGGTCTGGCCATGTCGCAAAAGCTCAAGGACAGCGGGCTGGTGGATTTCCTCAACGTCGTGCGCGGTCACATCGACACCGACCCGGGGCTGACCGACGTCATTCCGATCCAGGGCATGCGCAACGCGCCGCATCTGGATTTCGCCGGCGAGATCCGCGCGGCGACGAATTTCCCGACCTTCCACGCGGCCAAGATCCCCGACGTGGCGACCGCGCGCCACGCCATCGCCAGCGGCAAGCTCGACATGGTGGGCATGACCCGCGCGCACATGGCCGACCCGCACCTCGTGCGCAAGATCGTCGAGGGGCGCGAGGACGACATCCGCCCCTGCGTCGGTGCCAATTACTGTCTCGACCGGATCTACCAGGGCGGCATGGCGCTTTGTCTGCACAACCCCTCTACCGGGCGCGAGATCGAGATGCCGCACGCCATCGAGAAGGCGGCCGAGGCCAGGCGGGTGACCGTCGTGGGCGCAGGCCCGGCGGGGCTCGAGGCGGCGCGGGTGGCGGCCGAGCGCGGCCACATCGTCACCGTGCTCGAGGCGGCCGACCAGCCCGGCGGGCAGATCCGCCTGACGGCGCGGCAGGAGCGGCGGCGCGAGATGATCTCGATCGTCGCCTGGCGCTTCGAGCAATGCGAGAAGCTGGGCGTGAGCTTCCGCTTCAACACCTTCGCCGAGATGCATGACGTGCTCGCCACCGAGCCCGACGAGGTGATCGTCGCCACCGGCGGGCTGCCCCCCACCGAGGTCCTGGGCGCGGGCAACGAGCTGGTGGTCTCGGCATGGGACATCCTCTCGGGCGACGTGGTGCCGGGCCGGACGGTGCTGGTCTATGACGATGCGGGGGACCATGCCGGTCTGATGGCCGCGGACATGATCGCCGAGACCGGGGCCTCGGTCGAGATCGTCACCCCGGACCGCAGCTTCGCGCCCGAGGTGATGGCGATGAACCTCGTGCCCTACATGCGCAACCTGCAGAAGCGCGACACCACCTTCACGGTGACCTGGCGGCTGGCAGAAGTGCAGCGCGAGGGCAACGGGCTGCGCGCGGTGCTGGGTTCGGACTACGGCGCCTTCAGCCGCGAGCGGCAGGTCGACCAGGTGGTGGTAAACCACGGCACGCGGCCGCTGGACGATCTCTACTTCGAGCTGAAGCCGCTGTCGCGAAACTTGGGAGAGGTCGATTACGAGGCGCTGTCGACCGGCGGGGTTCAGGCGGTCGAGGCGAACCCCGAGGGGCGCTTCCGGCTCTACCGCATCGGTGACGCCGTGGCCTCGCGCAATACCCACGCAGCGATCTACGACGGGCTGCGGCTGGCGCGGGCGCTGTAGGGGCTCTTGGGGGAGAGGGCGTTTCCCTCCCGTGCGGAGGGCCGCGCCCGGCGCTTGGGTGGGCGCTTGCGCAACGCCGATGCGGCGCGCAGCGCTCCAAAGCAGGCATGTCGTCCGAGCCGTGAGCGGCATCTCCAAAGCGCCCTCCCGGGGGGAGGGTCGGACGCGGCCCGGAGCTGCCCCCCGGGGGCAGATCCCGTGGCCGGCGACGCACGGACCGGAGGGCTACCGAAGCACGAACCGGAGAGCGCAGCCGGTGCCGGAAACGAAAAACGGCGGCGCGGGTCGCCCCGCACCGCCGTCGATGTCAGACGTCTGCGCTTACTCGGCGCAGGCGCGGATCTTCTCGAGATCCGGGCCGTCGGGGTTCCGGCCGAGGTTGAACGGTGCCGAGGCCGAGCGCCAGCTGGAATAGTCGGCGAGGTACTCGAGCTGGCTCAGGTAGACCTTGGCCGAGGTCGGGTTCTCGCAGGCCACTTCCTCGATGACCTCGTTGGCGGTCTCCTGGATCTTGGCGAGCGACTCGTCGTCCATGCGGGTGATCTCGTTCACTTCGCCGAACTGCTTGTACGCGTCGTTGGCGCGGCGCTCGGTGAAGGCCAGCGACCAGAGCATCGTCGCGTCCGCGGCGATCTGCAGCTTCTCCTGCGTCTCGGCGCTCAGCGCGTCCCAGGACGCCTTGTTGATCATCACGCCGAAGACCGACGCGGACTGGTGCCAGCCCGGGGTCGCCCAGAAGCCGGTGACCTGCTGGAAGCCGCCCGACCAGTCGACGTTGGGGGTCGAGAACTCGGCACCGTCGATGACACCGCGCTCAAGCGACTGGTAGATCTCGCCGCCGGCCATGGAGACCTGGCTGCCGCCGAGCTTGTTCAGCAGGCGGCCCTGCTCGAGACCCGACACGCGCAGGCGCTTGCCCTGCAGGTCGGCGATCGAGCTGATGGATTCCTTGGTGTGGAAGCCGGACTCGTTGTTGGTCACGGCGTAAGGCAGGTAGACCATGCCGAACTTGCCGTAGGTCTCGTTGTAGATCTCCTTGCCGCCCCACTGCTGGATCCAGTTGACGTAGTCGACGGCGTTGAAGAGGCTCGAGGTTGTCGCGAGCGGCGAGAACGCCGGGTCGCGGCCGGCCCAGTAGCCCGGCCAGTCGGCGCCGGCCTGCACGATGCCGCCTTCGACCGCGCCGAAGACCTCGCCCGCGGGGACCAGGCTGCCGCCTTCGAAGAACTCGATGTTGAGCTCGTCACCGGCCAGCTTGTTGGCGAGGTCGACGAAGTGCTTGTCGAATTCGATGAGCTCGAGCGACGACGGCCAGGTGGTGGTCATCTGCCAGCTCTGCTGGGCGGATGCAGCGCCGGCGGCGAGGGTCAGGGCGAAGCTGGCGGAGGCCAGGGTCTTGCCGATTTTCATGTAAGTCTCCTCCTTACTCATTTCGGTTGATACAGGGTCTCCGGCAGCCAGGTGACGAGCTGCGGGAAGAAGGCGATGGCCAGTGCCATCAGGACGATCAGCCCGATGAAGGGAAGAACGCCAAGGATGATGTCACCCGTGCTCACGTCCTTCGGTGCCAGCGCCCGCATGTAGAAGAGCGCGTATCCGAAGGGTGGCGTCAGGAACGAGGTCTGCAGCACCACGGCGGTCAGCACCACGAACCAC
>NZ_JAATOS010000226.1:0-6472 GCF_011806505.1 Salipiger sp. HF18
GCCGTGGTCACCCGCCACGTGGTCGAGGACCGCTCGGACGGCTCGACCCCGCGCCGGCTGGCTGTGCCGGTGGCGATGGCGGTGGGCGTGATGCTGGTGCCGGTCCTGGGCTTTGCCTGTGCGGGCATCGTCATGGGGCTGGCGCTGATGGTCTGTGCCGAGCATGAGCGCCGCAGCGCCGGAAGCTGGGCGCTGCTCGCGGGTGGCGTGGCGGCGATCATCCTCGCCTTCACGCTGGGCTTCCGCGAGATCCTGTCGGTGCCGCTGCCCGGCGGCCGGCTGTTCTGAACGGGCGGAGGGCATGGCGATGCGATCCCCGGGCGTGACCCTGCCGCGCCGTGCTGCGCTGGCGTCCACGGTGCGCAGCCACTGGCCGGGCGTGCTGGTCTGCGGCCTCGCGGCGCTGGCGGCGCAGTTCCTGTCGGACCATTACGGCGCGCCCGCGATGCTGATGGCGCTGCTCATCGGGCTGTCGCTGCATTTCCTCGTGGAAGAGGGCGAGCGCTGCGCCGCGGGCATCTCGGTCTCGGCTCGCACCGTGCTGCGCATCGGCGTGGGACTCCTGGGCGCGCGCATCAGCTTCGAGGTCTTCGCCGAGCTCGGCCCCGGCGTCATCGCGCTGGTGGTGGCGGCGCTGGCGGCGACCATGGCCTGCGGCTGGCTGGCGGCGCGGGTGCTGGGCCGGGGCTGGCGGCTGGCGATCCTCACCGCGGGCTCGGTGGCGATCTGCGGCGCCTCCGCCGCCATGGCGATCGCCGCGGTGCTGCCGAAGAACCCGCTGTCCGAGCGCAACCTCAGCTTCACCGTGTTCTCGGTCACGCTGCTCAGCACGCTGGCGATGATCCTCTACCCGATCCTCGCGCAGGCGCTGGGGCTGGGCGAGCTGGCCTCGGGCGTCTTCCTCGGCGGCACCATCCACGACGTGGCGCAGGTGGTGGGGGCGGGGTTCTCGGTCTCGGACACGGTCGGAGAGACCGCCACCACGGTCAAGCTGATCCGGGTCTCGATGCTGGCGCCCTTCGTGCTGATCCTGACGCTGGCCCTGCGCCGCGCCGGGGTCGAGGACCGCCACGGCAGCGCCCGCCCGCCCGCGGTGCCGGGCTTCGTGTTGTGCTTCCTCGCGCTGGCGATGGTCAACACGCTGGGCTGGCTGCCCGAGGCGCTGCGCTCGCTGCTCTGGGCGGCGTCGAAATGGGCGATGCTCACCGCCATCGCTGCGGTCGGCATGAAGACCGAGCTGAAGCGCATTCTCGAGGTGCCGCGCCAGTCGGTGGTGCTGATCGTGCTCGAGACGGTGTTCATCGCCATGTTCGTGCTGGGCGGGACGCTGCTGCTGACCTGACCGCCCCGCGCGCGGAGGTTGGCGTTTGCGGCAAGGCTGTGAAAGGATGGCCGGACGTCCCCTTTTCCCACGCCCGGTCCCCCGATGCAGCAGGCCCGATCCGACCTGACCGACGCCGCCCGGCCCCAGGCCGCGCTCGGCGACGTGTTCCGCGCCGAGATCCTCGCCGCGCGGCTCGAGGGCGCGCTGCGCGCCGATGCCGAGCTGGCGGCCCTGTGGCGCGGTCAGGCGGCGGTGCAGGAGGCCTGCGCCTCGGCCTGGCTCGAGGACCTGCCGGTGACGCCCGAGGACCTGCTCTGCCGCAGCTTCCGCGACCGGGTGGGCGATGCCGACCGCGACCGGGCCTCGCTGACCGCGGCGGGTCTGTTGCGGGGGCTGCATTCGCCGGGTCCGCTCGAGACCAACCCCGAAGAGGTGCTGATCCGGCTCTGGACGCTGGCGGCGGGCGACCGCGTGCCGCCCTTCCTGCCCGAGGATTTCGACGCGGTGCGCGCGGTGCTGGCCGCGGCCGAGAGCCCGATCCTCGGCGCGCTCTCGGTTGCGCGGCTGGTGGGCTACGCCACCGAGGGCCGGGCACCCGCGGTCGAGCGGCTGGCCTTCGTCGCCGCCGACCACGCGCTGCGCGGCTCGGGGCGCTTCATGCTGGGCGAGGCCGAACCTCATGCGCTGGTCGCCGCGCCGCGCGGGGTGTGGGTGCTGCAGCCGGCGCTGGGGCTGGTGGACAATGGCTTCCGGCTCTGGTCGGTGGCGGGCCCCGAACGCACGGCCGAGCTGCTCGCGGGGCTCAGCCGGACGCTGGAGCGCGGGCTCGGGGCGCTGCCGATGCTGCGGCGCTGGCTCGAACAGGCGGGGGCGGCGAGTGGCGGCGCCCATGGGGCCTCGCGCCTGCCGCAGTTCCTCGACCTGCTCAAGACCCGGCCCATCGTCACCGGGCCCGGCGCGGCGCAGGCATTGCAGATCACCCCGCGCGGAGCGCAGAAGCTCATCGATCAGGCCGCCGAGCTGGGCCTCGTCGCTAAGATCACCCCGCGCGCGACGTGGCGGGCCTGGGCGGTGACGCCCTTCGCGCGGATGCTGGGCCGGGGGCCGGTGCAGGCCCCCTAGCGCCGGCGTCTTACGGAGACAGCACCTTCACGGTGAAGCCCCAGACGTCCTCGGGCCCGTTGCCGTCGTCGTAGAAATTGTACTCGTAGCTCAGGCCAAGCTGGACCGGCGTTGCGCCGAAGCTCACCAGCTTGCTGAGCTGCAGGCCGACGGGGATCGAGACGAACTCGTCCTGTTCCCAGTCGTAGGTGAAGGACATGTCCGAGCTGCCGATAGACCAGCCGTCGTTCAGTGTGACCGAGAAGATCGGCTGCAGCACCGAGACATTGACCGGGTCGCGGTCGCCGTCGCCACCCATGTCGATGATGTTCTGGTTGAACAGGCCCCAGATGCCCCAGTTGGCCTGCGCAATGAAGCCCGCCGCCGGGCCGAGGCCCCAGCGGTCGGTGGTCAGGTCGTCGTCGCCCACCGGCAGCAACGCCACGGCGCCGAGCCCGAAGCGGCCCCAGCTGCGGTCGAAGGTGGTGAGGTTGAAGACCGTGGCGTCGGACCAGCCCTCGGTGTCGCCGGGGCTCGAGGTCACGTAGGGCAGGGTCAGGCGGAAGATGTTGTTGGTGCCGCCCAGCGTGTAGGGAATGGCTAGCCGGAACTGAAGCCGGTTGCCGTCGGCGTCGTCGAGCCCGTGATAGCGCGACGTGTAGAAATCCTGAAACACGTAGGCGGTGAGCGAGGCGGTCGGATCGCTTGCCGCCTGGTTGAGGTCCTGGCCGCCGTCCTGTGCCGTGGCCGCGGTGCCGAGCACTCCGGCAAGCACCACGGTTGAGATAAGACTACGCATGCGAGATGTCCTTTGTCCGTGCGGGGCGGGGCCTCGGGCGGCGGGGCGGTCGTCCTGCCGGTGAAGCCTTGTCCCGGGATGCCCTTCGCGCGGAATCCGCGCCAGCGTCATTCTATCATAGCGTGTGCCTCGCGTATCGCGCTTTTCACACGCCTTGCGGAGGTATGGGGCCACCGTCTCCCCGCGATCACGGTTGCCCCGGAGGGGCCTGTGTCTTTGTCGCGCGAAGCGCGCGCCGGTCAGGGCGCGCCGGGCGGGTGGTCGGCACGGAGGCTGCCGCGGGCGGGCTGCCCGAGGGCTTCCTCGACGCGGTGAACGAAACCCGGGCGGCGCAATGCGCGACGCGACCGGACCCGCCGGGGCGGGGCTTCTGACGATGATCGACCGTGCCCTCGGCGTGGTCGGTTTCGTCTTCCTGCAGATGCCGAAGCTGAGCCTTGGCGTGATGACCCTGCCCACCGCGGCGACGATCCTGCTGCGGCCCTTCGACATCACCTGCTTCTGGATCTGGCCGTGGACTGGTCTTCTTCGTCTGGAGACGTCGCCCATGTCGCTGAGGAAGGCCTCGACCACCCGCCGCGAACCGGAAAAGGTGACAGGCGTGGCCGTGACGGGTGCCGGTGCGCACCACCTCGGGCTGGGCGCCCGCCTTGAGCTTGTGTGCCTGTCCCGAAAGGTTCCCGGCAAATCGGAAGAGCTCGGAGAGCCCGATGCCAAGCGCGCCGCCGGTGCGGATCAGCACATCCAGCGATGGCGAGGTCTGGCCGGTCTCGAGCCGCGACAGCTTTGCCGCCGCCACGGCGCAGATCCCCGCCGCCCGTGCCTTTGAACGGGATGCAACCGCCGCGCCCGATGGCCCGCCCGCTGGGGCGGTCACCTTCCTCTCGGCCGAGAAGCTCTCGGGCAAGTGGGACCCCTGCAACCACGCGCTGCTGTCCTGCGGGGGCCCGGTGATCTCGCCCGCCCACGTGGTGGATGCGGGCACGCTCGACGAGACGTTCGTCGGCACGGGCCCCTTCAGGTGGCTGTCCTACGAGGGCGAAGAGGCCGGCGTGAAGCGCGAGGCCAACACCGGATATTGGGACGGCGCGCTGCACCTTGCCGGGTACGTCTTCCGCTTCGCCGGGGACAGCCAGACCCGCCGTGCCACGCTGCAGCCCTGGCAGGCGCAGATCATCGACCGGGACGAGCCGGACAGGATCCCGATGATCGAGCCCGACCCGAACCTCGGCGTGGGGCGGGCGGAATGGGTCGAGAGCAAGTGGCTGACCTTCCGCATCGCCCAAGAGCCGATGAACACCCTCAAGCTGCCTCAGGCCATCGCCCCCGCGATCGACGTGGCGTCGATCGTCGAGAACATCATGATGGGCTCGGGCAAGGCCAACAGCGCGCTCCTGACCGCCTCGCACATGTTCGCGGGCGCCTCCGACAGCTGCCCGACCTATGCTCCGGAAAAGGCCAAGGCGCTGCTTGCCGGGGCCGGCTACCGGAAGGGCGAGGGGCTGCGCGAGCTGACCTGCCACGTCTTGGTGGGGTTCTGCCCGAAGACCAACGAATACGGTCAGTTCATCGTCCAGACCCTTGCCGACATCGGCATCGAGGTGACCCTGCAGACCCTTGAGGTCGCCAAGTACAACCAGATGCTCTTCGGCCCCGGGGCGGGCGATCTCTTCGACCACGGCTGGTTCGTCGCCACCACCGACCCCGAGGTGCTGCTCTCGTCGCTGCTCCGCGCCACCCCTATTCCGACGGGCTGATCCGCCCGGTGCCCTCCAAGAGCGTGGGCCAGCCGTCGGACTTCCTGATGCAGGTGCCGGGGCAGCTTTCCGGCGGCCAGCGCCGGCGCGTGGCCATCGCGCCGACGCTGGTGCCCGAGCCAGAGCTGCTGCTGCTCGACGGGCCGGTCTCGGCGCTCGACGTGTCCATCCGGGCGCGGGTGCTCAACCTGCTGGCAGATCTGCACCGGGATCGCGGGCTCGGCTACCTTGCGGTGTCGCATGACCTTTCGGTCCTGCGCTTCCTGTCGCACGATGTCGGCGTGATGCACGGGGGCCGCACCGTCGAGCGCGGCAGCGTCGAGCGGGCCACCACCGCGCCGGAACACGACGACACGCGCCGCCTGCCCGAGGCGGCGCCGACCATCGCCCGCTCGCTGGATCGCTGGCGGCAAATACGGAGAGCCAGAATGTGTGACACCATGATCGCCATGGGCACGATCACCGGGACCGGGCGAACCTGCCTCGCCAAGACCTCGGACCGAGAGCCGAACGAGGCGCAGTATCTCACCCCCACCCCCGCCGCCGTGCGCACCGTTGCGGCGACGCCGGGCACGTTGCAGGCCGACCGCCTGCCGCCGCGCGGAGGCGACCTGCGCGGGCCGTACCTGAAGGAGGTCGCCGCCCCGGCGCCCGCAACCGCAGTGAAGGAACCCGCCTGACATGGATGCGCCGACAGCGACAAATCTCACCGGGTACGACGACCTGCACGTGGGGATCTTCGATCTCGACGGATTGTTCCGGCACAAGCTCGTGGACGCGAAGAAGGCGGCGAAGCTGATCGACAAGGGCTACAGCTTCTGCGACGTCATCCACGCCTGGGACAGCGCCGAGATGCAGTGGGAGGACGACCGCACCTACATCGACCGTCCCGCCAGGGTCTATCCCGAGACCATCCGCCACTGGCCCTTCGGCCCGCGCGCCGGGGTGGCCATTGCCGATTTCACCGGAGAGTACGGCGAGAATTCGCCCCGCAACCAGCTTGCGCGCCAGCTCGACAGGGCCGGGGCCATGGGCCTCGAGGTGACCGCGGCCTTCGAGTACGAGTTCTTCCTGCTCGACGAGACCGCCGACAGCCTGCGCGCCAAGGACTACCGGGACCTGCAGCATTTCGCCAAGGCCAACCGCACCTATTCGCTGCAATCCGCCGCCTCCTACGGCGATCTCTTCGACGGGCTGCGCGCCTGCATGAAGACGCTGGGCATCGGGCTCGACAGCCTCCATACCGAGCTCGGGCCGGGCTGTTTCGAGGCCCCGCTGGCCGCCGTGCAGGGGATCCGCGCTGCCGATGACGCGGCGCTCTTCCGCAACTTCGCGCGGGCCTATTTCGCGCGCGCCGGGCTGACGACGGTGTTCATGTCGAAGCTCGATCCGGGGCTCTCGGGCCAGTCGGGGCATTTCCACGTCTCGCTGCAGCGCGCCGGCGTGCCGGTGTTCCGTGATCCCGACGCCCCCGACGGGCTGTCTCAGGAC
>NZ_JAATOS010000227.1:0-6454 GCF_011806505.1 Salipiger sp. HF18
GTGATTCCGTCGGACGAAAGGGAAAGCGCGAAATTCGGTACCATGGCCGATCTCTATCACTGCTCAAGTGCTTGTGGGAGTCCCATGACGCCCGATGCCCGGCTGTAGCGGCTCTTTGCCGAGCCAGTGGGCGCCTGCGGGACGGGGCCTTGAAGACCTCTTCTAGAGGTTCGATGTTACCTGAGATTGAGCATGTTTGAAGGAGTATTTTCCATGCGTCGTTTCGTTCTCGCCGTCCTCTGTGCCGCGGCGCTGCCTCTTGCCGCAATTGCGCAGGAGCAGGGCCCGCAGATCACCGTCACCGGCGAGGGCCGCGCGGCCGCGGTTCCGGACATGGCCACGGTCACCCTGGGCGTCACCGCGCAGGATGCCGATGCCGGTGCTGCCATGGCCGAGACCAACCGCGTCGCGGGCGCCATCCTCGACCGGCTCGAGGGCATGGGCATCGAGGCGCGCGACCGCCAGACCTCGGATCTCGGGCTGCAGCCGGTCTGGAGCAACTACCGTGACGATCGCGCGCAGGAGATCACAGGCTACGAGGCGAGCAACCGGCTCACCGTGCGGGTGCGCGACCTCGCCCAGCTGGGTGACGTACTGGGCGCGGTGACCGAGGACGGCGCCAACCGGCTCTCGGGGCTGAGCTTCGGCCTGCAGGACCCGGACCCGGTGGAAGAGGAAGCCCGGCGCGACGCGGTGGCCGACGCCATGCAGCGGGCGCGGGTGCTGGCCGAGGCCGCGGGCGTGACGCTTGGGCCGGTGCTGTCGATCAGCGAATCCGGCGGTGGCTACGCGCCCGAGCCGATGATGATGATGGAGGCGCGCGACAAGTCGGTGCCGGTGGCCGCGGGCGAAACCGTGCTGGCGGCGCGGGTGACCATGGTCTTCTCGCTCGGCGAAGGCGACCAGTGACCGAAGTCGTGGCCGTTGCGCGGGACGCCGCGCACCGGTTCTCGAAGCAGCTCTGCCCCGGGATCGTGCTGATCGCGGGGCAGGGGGTCGAGGGTGACGCCCATCGCGGCGTCACCGTTCAGCACCGGTCGCGGGTGGCGCAGGACCCGACCCAGCCCAACCTGCGGCAGGTGCACCTGCTCGCGGCCGAGCTGCTCGACGAGCTCAATGCCAAGGGCTACGACGTGGGCCCCGGCGAGATGGGCGAGAACGTGACGACCCGCGGCATCGACCTGCTGGCGTTGCCGCGCGGGACCCGGCTGGCGCTGGGAGAGGCCGAGGTCGAGGTGACCGGCCTGCGCAACCCCTGCGCGCAGATCTCGGGTTTCCGCTCGGGGCTCCTGTCGGAGGTGCTGATGCGTACGCCGGAAGGCGGTCTGGTGCGACGGGCGGGGATCATGGCGGTGGTCATCCGTGGCGGGGCGGTGACGCCCGGCGACGCGATCGCGGTCAACCTGCCGGCCGCGCCGCACCTGCCGCTCGAACGGGTCTGAGCGTCGTCGTCTTCGCGGATCCGCAAATCCCCGGAAAAGCAAAGGGCCCGGCGCTGCCGCCGGGCCCGGCCGGTCATCCGGCGTTCTTCAGCGCCTGGTCGAGGTCGGCGATCAGGTCGTCCGGGTCCTCGATCCCGATCGAGATCCGCACCACGTTCGGTGCGGCCCCGGCGGCGATCTGCTGCTCTTCGGAGAGCTGGCGGTGCGTGGTCGAGGCCGAGTGGATCACCAGGCTCCGGGCATCGCCGAGGTTGGCGACGTGGCTGAAGATCTCGAGCCCGTCGACGAATTTCAGGCAGCTCTCGTAGCCGCCCTTCAGCGCCACGGTGAACAGCCCGCCCGCGCCGTTGGGACAGATCCGCGCCACCCGGTCGTTGTAGGGCGACGAGGGCAGGCCCGCGTAGGTCACCTGCGCCACCGCCGGGTGGTTCTCGAGCCACGAGGCCACGCGCACCGCGTTCTCCACGTGCTTCTGCATCCGCAGCGACAGGGTCTCGATGCCCATCAGCGTGTAATGGGCGCCCTGCGGGTTCATCGTCATCCCGAGGTCACGCAGCCCCACGGCGATGGAATGGAAGGTGAAGGCCAGCCCGCCGAAGGTCTCGTGGAACTTCAGCCCGTGGTAGGCGGGCTCGGGATCGGCGAGCGAGGGGAACTTGCCCGAGGCGGACCAGTCGAACTTGCCGGAATCCACCACCGCGCCGCCGGTCACCGTGCCGTTGCCGGTCATGTACTTGGTCAGCGAGTGCACCACCAGCGTCGCGCCATGCTCGATGGGGCGGCAGAGGTAGGGCGTGGCGGAAGTGTTGTCGACGATGAGCGGCAGCCCGGCGCGGTCGGCAATGGCCGCCACCGAGTCGAGGTCGGTGACGTAGCCGCCCGGGTTGGCGATGCTCTCGCAGAAGATCGCGCGGGTGTTCTCGTCGATGGCACCCTCGATGGCGGCGGGGTCGTCGAAATCGACGAAGCTGCAGGACCAGCCGAAGCGTTTGATGGTCTGGCTGAACTGGGTGATTGTGCCACCGTAGAGCCGCGTCGAGGCGACGATGTTCAGCCCCGGGCCCATCAGCGGGAACAGCGCCATGATCTGCGCCGCGTGACCGGAAGAGACGCAGACCGCCCCGGCACCGCCCTCGAGCGTCGCGACCCGCTCCTGCAGCGCCGCCACCGTCGGGTTGGTGAGGCGCGAGTAGATGTAGCCCACCTCCTGAAGGTTGAAGAGCGCCGCGGCGTGATCCGCATCGCGGAAGACATAGGCGGTGGTCTGGTAGATCGGGGTCTGACGTGCGCCGGTCGCCGGATCGGGGCGCGCGCCCGCGTGAACCTGCAACGTGTCGAAGCCGTGAGTCATCGAGTCCTCCCTCTGGATTCCCTGCCCGAAAGGGTTAGGACATTGTGGCCCGGCTCACAACAGGCGGCTTGGTCGCGGGGGTGTGGCTGGGGGCTTGGGTGTTGCGGCATGGCCGTGAGCAGGCGTTGGCGGGGGCGTGGTGGCGACAGGGCGCGCGTGGACCCTGCGCGCTGCGCGCACCGCAGCCCGACCGGCGCACACGGCTCCGGCGTCCTCACATCCCCCGCCGAACCGCCCCAGGCACAGCGCCATCCCGAAGCCAGCGCCAGCGCGGCATCGCCTCAGGCGGGCGCCGCTCAGACCTGCTCCAGCACCTCGACGCAAAGCACCGTCGGAAGGTGCCGCGCGATCTCCTGCCAGCTGTCGCCCTCGTCGGCGCTGGCGAAGACCGAGCCGGTGTTGGTGCCGAAGTAGACGCCGGCGGGCTCGGCGTGGTCGGTGGCCATGGCCTGCCGCAACACGGTGAAAAAACACGATTGCTGCGGCAGCCCGTCGCGGCAGGCGTGCCAGCTCTCGCCGCCATCGCGCGAG
Source organism: Salipiger sp. HF18 (assembly GCF_011806505.1). Classification (NCBI taxonomy): domain Bacteria; kingdom Pseudomonadati; phylum Pseudomonadota; class Alphaproteobacteria; order Rhodobacterales; family Roseobacteraceae; genus Salipiger; species Salipiger sp. HF18. The sequence continues at coordinate 3,325 of NZ_JAATOS010000227.1, forward strand.
CGCCAGACCGCGGCGCTGGCCTCGGGCGGGAAGCGGCCCTCGGTGTCGCCGTTCAGCGGCAGCGTCCAGATCGTCCCGGGGTCGCGCGGGTGCACCCCGATGGGAAAGCCGAAGGTCGAGGGCAGCCCGTCGGTGATCTCGTCCCAGCTGCGCCCGCCATCGCGCGAGCGGAAGACGCCGTGGTGGTTCTGCTGGTAGAGCATGTCGCCGTCGCCCGGCGCGTGCTGGAGGTTGTGCACGCAATGGCCGGTCTCGATGCCGTCCCCGGACGCCGGGTGGCTCGACGGCGTTGCCGGGGCGTTGGAGCGGCGGTTGCGGCGCTCCCATGTGTCGCCGCCGTCCTCGGAAGCGAAGACCCCCGCCGCCGAGATCGCCACCCAGATCTTCTCGGGCGCGTCGGGCACGGTGACGATGCTGTGCAGCGTGAGCCCCGCCGCCCCGGGCTGCCAGCTGTCCGAAGAGGGGTGATCGGCGAGCCCGGCCATCTCGGCCCAGGTCTCGCCGTCATCGGTGCTGCGGAAGAGCCGCGCGGGCTTTGACCCGGCGTAGAGCGCCTGGGGTGTGTGGCGCACCGACCAGAGCGCGTCGAGTCGCCCGGTGAAGGGGGCGGGGGGCTGCGCCGTGACGCCCAGCAGCTTCGCCGTGTCGGGGTCGTTGCGCACCCAGTCGTCCATCTGCCCGTCGGCGAGCTTGGCCAGCGTCCAGTCCCTGCCGTCGCCGCTGCGCCAGACCCCGGCGCCGAACCAGTCGTTGCCGCCCACCGCCCAGATCCGCCCGGTCTGCGGGTCGCCGCCCATGTGGTTGATCGGCCAGCCGTCGCAGAATGGCCCCGCGACCGACCAGCCGTCGCCCTCGGGCGTGCCGGAGAGCAGGAAGGCGCCCTTGGTGGTGCCGACGAGGACGGTCGCGTGGGTCATTTTTTGGGCTCCGAATGCGTGTGGTGAAAATACGATGATATCAACCTATCACGAAGTGACAGATTCGCGGAACGCGTTTTCGGATCACCGGCGAGGTGCCGCTGTCTTGCTCTGAGCGGGGCGGGCGCCTCAGCGCATCCACAAGCCCTCGCGCTTGAGCCGGTTGCGGATCACCTGTTCGCGCCGGGGCAGGTCGTCGCGATCGAAGAGCGCCCGCGCCTTCGCGCCGCGCCCCTGGTAGACCATGCGCCGGATCGGCTCGTATTGTTTCAGCACCTGCCGGACCCGGTGCGGCGCGGCAATCTCCTCGAGCCGCTGCACCACCGCGTCGGCCTCGCGGGCGTAGAGCAGGGGCAGCGTGCGGTAGTGGCAGGTCACCGCGCCATCAAGCAGCCCCTCGGGAAGCGCCTCCCGCCCGCCGCCGAACGCGTGGATCACCAGCGGCAGCGCGATCTGGTCGAGCCACGGGTCGAGGCTCTGGCACACCAGCTCCGGCGGTGGGTCGTCGCGGATCTCGAGCGCGTAGTCGAGGAAGCGCTGCCCGAAGCGGCGGGGGCATTCGTAAAAGAAGAAGCCCGCGTTGAAGTAGAGGTAGCGGCGCCAGTGCTCCTCGGGCCAGCCGGTGTCGAGGGAGCTTTCGAAATCGAGCCCGAAGCGGTCGTAGAGCGATGTCCAGATGGCGGTGTAGCCGGGGCCGTAGAGCTCGATCTGCGGCCACGTGCCCTCGCGGCGGAGCGAGGCGCCGGGCCGGGCGAAATCGAAGGGCACGGAGGCGAGATCGCCAAGCACCAGCGTGTCGGTGTCGAAGAACACGAAGGGCTCGCCCTCGGGCAGGGCGGCAAGCGCCTCGATCTTGTTGCCGTAGGGATAGGCCTGCCCGAAGTGGCGGCTCTCGAAGGGCAGGAAGGTGGCGCCGTGCGCGCTGAGAAGCTCCCGCACCTCGGCATCGAGGATGCGCGGGTCCTGCGACCAGAGCGGCCCGGGCTGCGGATCGGCCACGAAGAGCTGCACCTGATCGCGCGGGGTCGCGTGGGCGAGCGACAGGGCGAAGAGCAGTGCCTCGTACTGCAGCCGCCCCGCCTGTCCGACGATCATCACATTGAGCGGTTGCGCCCGCGCCGGTGCTGTCATGCCCCCCGCCTGCCTCGTGTCCTGCGGTGTTTTCCCGCCATCATAGGCCGCCGGAGGGCGTCGCGAAAGCGCCGAAGGGCGCGGGCCGCGCCGTCAGATCTCGATGGCTTCGAGAATTTCGGGCTCGATCACCTTCACCCCGGGCAGGCCCGCGGCCAGCGCCTCGGCGGATTGCTCGAGCGCGTCGAAGGTGCGGTAGTGCATGGGGATCACGGTCTTGAAGTCGAAGTAGGTCTTCGCCGCCCAGGCCGCCGCCTTCATGTCCATGGTGTAATAGCCGCCCGCCGAGAGCATGCCGATGTCCGGCTTGTGATAGGCGCCGATCCACGCCATGTCGGCCATGATCGTGGTGTCGCCCGAGAAATAGATCGTGTGGCCCTCGCCCTCGATGATGAAGCCGGTCTCCATGCCGGTGTAGACGGGCTTGTCGTCCACGGTCATCGACGAGCTGTGCGAGGCGGGCACCATGGTGATCTTGACCTCGCCAAAGGCGATGGTGCCGCCCTTGTTGAAGGCGTGGCCGGCGTTGGCGCCCTGGCTTTCCAGCAGGCCGATCAGTTCGAACATGCCGGAGACCGGCAGGCCGGTGTCCTTCGAGATCTGCACCACGTCGGAGCTGTGGTCGAAGTGGCCGTGGGTCATGAGGATCTGCGTCGCGCCCTCGAGCGCCTCTGCCTTGCGGTCCTCGGGCATCTTGGGGTTGCCGTTGAGCCAGGGGTCGATGAGCAGCACCTGATCCGCGATCTCGAAGCGGAAGGAGCCGTGGCCGAGCCAGATGATCTTCATGGGGGAATCCTCCGGTTGCGTGTTCCGGCCCGACGGTAGCGCAACTTTGCGGGGGGTAAAGGGGGCGCTGCCCCCATCTGCCTGCGGCAGACTCCCCCGGGATATTTATGGCCACTGGAAGACGGGGCGTTCAGACGGGCGTGTTTTCCAATGGCCCCAAATATCCCCGCCGGAGGCAGGCACGAGGCCGCGAACACGCGGACCGCCGGGTCTTTCGTCAGGCCGCAGGCCAGGCGCGGGCAAGCCCCGCCATCAGGGCGCGGTCGGTCAGGTCGAGCGGGCCGCTGGCGCCGGGC
>NZ_JAATOS010000228.1:0-6403 GCF_011806505.1 Salipiger sp. HF18
CCATGTCTTGTTCCCTGTCCGCGCGTCGGGCCGGTTGTGGCCGCGCGCCAGAATGGCGATGCGGGCCGCGAAACTCAATGCGCCCTGTTGCATCTTTCCGCGATGCCCTAAACTCTTGAGCGAAGGCAAGACCGCGGAGCAGGCATGACCGAAGACACCGAAAACGCCGTGGTCGAAGAGACCCGCGACGACGAAGACGCCTACGCTCTCCAGCCCAAGAGCGTGGCGGCCATCCTCTATGCGGTCGACGTCGGCGACCGGGAGAAGCTCGTCGAGCTGATGGAGCCGCTTCACGCCGCCGACATCGCCGACCTTCTCGAACAGATCAACGCCTTCGACCGGATGCGTCTGATCAAGCTCTACGACAAGGAATTCGACGGCGAGATCCTGTCCGAACTGGACGAATCGATCCGCGAGGACGTGATCCGCGCCCTGCACCCGGCGGTTCTGGCCGAGGCCGTGCGGGAGCTCGAATCGGACGACGTGGTCGACCTTCTGGAAGACCTCGACCAGGCCCAGCAGGAAGCCATCCTCGAGGTGCTCGAGGACAGCGACCGGGTCGCCGTCGAGCAGTCGCTGACCTATCCCGAATACTCCGCCGGCCGTCTCATGCAGCGCGAGGTGGTCATGGCCCCCGAGCACTGGAACGTGGGCGAGGCCATCGACTACCTGCGCTCGACCGAGGACCTGCCGGACCAGTTCTACCACATCGTGCTGGTCGACCCGAAGCTGCGGCCCATCGGCAACGTGGCGCTGGGGCGGCTCATGGCATCGCGCCGCGAGGTGCTGCTGCGCTCGATCATCTCGGACACGTTCCACGTCTTCCCGGTGACCCGCCCCGAGGGCGAGGTGGCCTATGCCTTCAACCAGTACCACCTGATCTCGGCACCCGTCGTGGACGAGAACGAGCGGCTGGTCGGTGTCATCACCATCGACGATGCCATGGCCGTGCTCGACGAGGAGCACGAGGAGGACATCCTGCGCCTCGCCGGTGTGAGCGAGGAGAGCCGGCTCTCGGACGGCACGGTCGAGACGGTGCGGCAGCGCCTGCCGTGGCTTGCCGTCAACCTTGCGACCGCGGTGCTGGCCTCGCTGGTCATCGCGCAGTTCGAGGACGTGCTGGCCACCGTGGTGGCGCTGGCGGTGCTGATGCCCATCGTGGCCTCCATGGGCGGCAACGCCGGCACGCAGGCGCTGACCGTCGCGGTGCGCTCGCTGGCCACCAAGGACCTGACCTCGAGCAACGTCTGGCGCATCATCCTGCGGGAACTGACGGTGGGGCTGATCAACGGGCTCTGCTTCGCCGTGGTGATGGGGATCCTCGCGCTGATCTGGTTCGGCTCACCGGTGTTGGGGCTGGTGATCGCCATCGCGATGATCATCAACCTCGTGATCGCGGGGCTTGCCGGGATCGGGGTGCCGGGGGGGCTGGAACGGTTTGGCGTGGACCCGGCGCGGGCCTGGGGCACGTTCGGGACCACGGTGACCGACGTGGTGGGCTTCTTCGCCTTCCTCGGCCTCGCCTCGGCGGTGCTGCTGTGAGCGACGCGCTGGCCGCCGCCAAGCAGGCGGCCCGGACCGCTGCCTACGCCCGCCGCGCCGCCGCCCATGCCGGCGATGCGGGCAGCGCCGCAGGGCGCCTCTCCGAGCTGCTGGCGGGCCACCGCGGCGTGCCGCTGGCGGGCTACGTGCCGATCCGCTCCGAGATCGACCCGCTGCCGGCGATGGCCGAGGCCTCGGCCTATGGCCCGGTTTCGGTCCCGGTGATCGAGGCCGAGGCGACCCCGCTGCGCTTCGCCCTGTGGGAGCCCGACATGGCGCTGGTCCCGGGCCCGTTCGGCGCCCGCATCCCTGAGCGGCCCGAGTTCGTGACCCCCGAGATCGTCGTGGTGCCGCTGGTGGCCTTCACCCGGGCGGGCCACCGTCTGGGCTATGGTGGCGGCTACTACGACCGCACGCTTCAGGCGCTGCGGGGCAGGGGGCCGGTCTTCGCCATCGGCTTCGCCTACGCCGCGCAGGAAGCCCCCGAGCTGCCGCACGATCCCAACGACCAGCCTCTCGATCTCATCGTCACCGAGTCCGAGGTGATTTCTCCCCAGTGACGGAACCTTCGCAGGCATGCGGACGTTCTTTTTCCGAAACCCGGACAGAAATCCCGGGCGGCGCGGGCCGGCAAGGCCGCGCCTTTATGTTGCAAGAAAGAATGGAGAGAGACATGCCGCAGAACTTCGTTCCCTTCCTCAAGGAAAACGCCCGCAAGGACATGATCGCGCTTCTCAACGAGCGTCTGGTCGACACCATCGACCTGACCAACGCCGTGAAGCAGGCGCACTGGAACCTCAAGGGTGTCGGCTTCATCGGCGTGCACGAGCTGCTCGACGACGTCGCGGCGCACCTGCGCGACGGTGCGGACATGATGGCCGAGCGCGTCGCCATGATGGGCGGAATGGCCCAGGGCACCTCGGAGACGGTGGCCGAGAAGTCCTCGCTCACCGCCTATCCCACCGACATCGTGTCGGTCGAGGATCACGTGAAAGAGCTGGTGAAGCGCTTCAACGAGTATTCGACCAACGTGCGCAAGGCCATCGAGGCTGCGGACGAGGCCGGAGACGAAGACAGCGCCGACCTGTTCACCGAAGTGAGCCGCACCGCCGAGAAGGACGCGTGGTTCATCGGCTCGAACAGCGCCAAGGCCGCCTGAGCCGACACCGGCTCACATGGGTGACAGACACGCGCGGCGTCCCTGCGGGGGCGCCGCGTTGCGTTTGCGGGGATGCGTTCGGTTTTCTGAGGTCCCGTCGCGTTGGTGAGGGAGGCGTCCGGTTTGCGCAGGACCTGTCGCGTTGGAAGGGCAGGCTTCTGCCAGCGGGGCGCACGCTGCCGGTTGGTCTCGGAGGATACCCCTTGGTCCCGGAGAGGCGTTCGCCGCGGCCCGTGCCCGCCTGGCAGGGATCACGACACCTTCCCGGAGCCTTGGCGGGCCAGGCCTCAGCCCGCCAGAGTCCGTGACCGTTGCGAGACCGCGCTCAGAGTGCGCGCCAGCCTATGTCGCGGCGGCAGAAGCCCTCGGCCCAGTCCACCGCATCGACCAGCGCATAGGCGCGCTCGGCGGCCTCGGCCAGCGTCGCGCCGCGCGCCGTGGCATTGAGCACGCGGCCACCGGTGGCCACGACCTTGCCCTCCCGCAGCGCGGTGCCCGCGTGGAACATCTGGTGGAAGCTGTCCTCGGGCAGCCCGTCGAGGCCGCCGATCACGGTGCCCTTGCGGTAGCTGCCGGGATAGCCCTCGGCGGCCAGCACCACCGTCATCGCGTGATCCTCGGCCCAGTCCACCCGCGCATCCGCCAGACGGCCCTCGGCGCAGGCGTGAATGAGGTCGAGCGCCTGCGCGCCCAGCCGCATCATCAGCACCTGGCATTCAGGATCGCCGAAGCGCACGTTGTACTCGACCAGCCGGGGCTCGCCGCTCTCGATCATCAGCCCGGCATAGAGCACGCCGGAATAGGGCGTGCCGCGCCGCGCCATTTCGGCCATGGTCGGTTTGACGATGCGGTCGAGCGCCTTCTGCGCGATCTCGTCGGTCAGCACCGGGGCCGGGGAATAGGCGCCCATGCCGCCGGTGTTGGGGCCGGTGTCGCCTTCGCCCACGCGCTTGTGGTCCTGCGCGGTGCCGATGGGCAGCACGTCCTCGCCGTCGACCAGCACGAAGAACGAGGCTTCCTCGCCGGTCATGAACTCCTCGATCACCACCTCGGCGCCGGCCCCGCCGAAGGCGCCGCCGAACATGTCGTCGATGGCGGCGCAGGCCTCGTCGACCGTCTCGGCGATGATCACGCCCTTGCCCGCCGCGAGCCCGTCCGCCTTGACCACGATGGGCGCGCCCTGCGCCCGCACATAGGCCTTGGCGGCCTCGGCGTCGGTGAAATGGCCATAGGCCGCGGTGGGCGCGTTCGCCGCATCGCAGATCGCCTTGGTGAAGCTCTTCGAGGCCTCGAGCTCGGCTGCCGCCTGCGACGGTCCGAAGACCAGGAAGCCCGCCTCGCGCAGCCGGTCGGCGACGCCCGCAGCCAGCGGCGCCTCGGGGCCCACGATCACCAGGTCGATGGCGTGCTCGCCCGCGAACTCGGTCACCGCGCCGCCGTCCTCGGTGTCGAGCGCCGCGCATTCCGCGATCTGCGCGATGCCTGCATTGCCAGGCGCGACGATCAGCTTGTCGCACTTGGGGTTCTGCATCACCGCCCATGCCAGCGCGTGTTCGCGCCCGCCGCCGCCGAGAATGAGAATGTTCATCGTCGTGCCACCTTTCGCCATCGCCCGCCCGTGTCTCGCCCCGGTCTCTAGCGGGGGCAGGGGGACTGCGCAACAGCCGGAACCGCTCGCTTCGGGGGACGTTCTGCCCGCAACGGCAACAGGAGACCCGTACCGATGGTCGAGAAGAGCTATCTTGTGACGCGCGACAAGGATCTCGACGATCTGCATTTCGTGCATACCGACGACTGCCAGGTGCTGCCCGACCGGGCCCGGCTCGACCGGCTCGGCGCCTTCGAGCGCTGCGCCCCGGCGATGGACGCCGCCCGCGAGCGCTTCCGCGCGGTCGAGGCCTGCGCGCTTTGCTGCCCGCGCTGCCGCAACGTGGCGCAGTCCGAGGCCGCCTGAGGCGTTTCGCCAGGGCGTGGCCGCCGCTGCGCCGCGGCCTTTCCCTTGCCGCCGCCGCCCGTTACCATCGCGGCAAAAGCACATGAGGCACGAGGCACCGCGGCATGGACCTTCTCGACGACGACAGCGGCAACACCCCGGAATTCTCCGTCTCCGAGCTCTCGGGCGCGGTCAAGCGGGTGATCGAGGGCGAGTTCGGCCATGTCCGCGTCAAGGGCGAGGTCGGCCGCGTGTCGCGCCCGCGCTCGGGGCACATCTACCTCGACCTCAAGGACGACCGGTCGGTGATCGCCGGCATCGTCTGGAAGGGCGTCGCTGCCCGGCTCGAGACCCAGCCCGAGGAGGGCATGGAGGTGGTGGCCACCGGGCGCCTCACCACCTTCCCCGGCCAGTCCAAGTACCAGATCGTCATCGAGGACATCCGCCCGGCGGGCCTCGGCGCGCTGATGGCGATGCTCGAGAAGCGCAAGGCGCTGTTGCAGGCCGAGGGGCTCTTCGACGCCTCCCGCAAGCGGCCGCTGCCCTACCTGCCCGAGGTGATCGGCGTGGTGACCTCGCCCTCGGGGGCGGTGATCCGCGACATCCTGCACCGGCTGCGCGACCGTTTCCCGCGCAAGGTGTTGATCTGGCCGGTGGCGGTGCAGGGTCAGAACTGCGCCCCCGAGGTGGTGCGCGCCATCGAGGGCTTCAACGCGCTCAGCCCCGGCGGCGCCCTGCCGCGCCCGGACCTGCTGATCGTGGCCCGTGGCGGCGGCTCGGTCGAGGATCTCTGGGGCTTCAATGAAGAGGCGGTCGCCCGCGCCGCCGCCGCCTCGCAGATCCCGCTGATCTCGGCGGTGGGGCACGAGACCGACACCACGCTCATCGACTTCGTGTCGGACCGGCGCGCGCCCACGCCCACCGCTGCCGCCGAGATCGCGGTGCCGGTGCGCATGGAGCTGCTGTCCTGGACCGGCGAGGCGGGCGTCCGCATGACCCGCGCCATGGGCCAGCGGATCGAGGTGCGTTCGCAGCGCCTGCGCGACCTCTCCCGCGCCCTGCCGCGCGCCGAGACCCTGCTCGACCAGCCGCGTCAGCGGCTCGACCTGCTGGGCGACCGGCTGCCCCGCGCGCTGATCCGCGGCACCGAGCAGCGGCGCGTGGCGCTTTCCGATGTGGCTGGCGCCCTGCGCCCGTCGCTGCTGACGCGGGTCATCGCCCATGGCCGCGAATCGCTGGGACGGCGCACCGACCGGCTGTCGCTGCGCCCGATCGAGCGCGAGATCGTGCAGGGCCGCGACCGGCTCGCCACGCTCTCGCGCCGGCTGGAAGAAAGTGCCACCCGCAGGCTCGACGATCCGGCCCGCAAACTCGACGGGCTGTCGCGGCTGCTCGAGACGCTGAGCTACAAGGGCACGCTGGCGCGCGGCTACGCGGTGGTGCGCAGTGCCGAGGGCACGATCCTCACCCACAAGGCCGCAGCCCAGAACGCCGCCGGGCTCGAGATCGAGTTCAGCGACGGCCGTTTCACGCTGGGCGGCAAGGCCCGTCCCAAGCGCAAGGACACACCGGCGCCGGAGCAGGGTAGCCTGCTCTGAGCGCCTCGTCATGCGCGTAGGTCTTCGGGACATGCGCGGCGCGGACGCCGCGCGCCTGGAGAGCCCGGCTCAGACGCCGACGTCCGGGCCGAGGCACATCATCGGCTGGTCGTCCTGCTGCGCTTCGTAAAGGACAGTGCTGTCGGGGTCGTTCTCGAACACCGCGCGGAG
>NZ_JAATOS010000229.1:0-6384 GCF_011806505.1 Salipiger sp. HF18
CCGAAGCCCGCCTCGGCAAGGTAGCCCGCAAGAGCCGCCACCGCCGCGCCGTCGCGCAGCAGCACCACCAGCCGCTGCCCCGAGGCCAGCGCCGGGCGCAGCCGGGACAGCGGCGCCGCGTGCAGGCCGAAACAGCCCGTGCGCTCCAGCGGCCAGCCCATGCGGGCAGCGGCGAGCGAGAAGCTTGAGCGCCCGGGCAGGGCGTGCCAGTCGCCACGCGGCAGCGACCGCGCCAGCACCGCGCCGGCGCCGAACCAGAACGGATCGCCCGACGCCAGCACCACGACTGGCCTGCCGCGAAAGCCCATGAGCACGTTGATCCCGTCGGCGAAGGGCACCGGCCACGGCACCAGCTCGGCGGCGCCGGGGTCGATCAGCGCGAGGTGCCGGGGCGGGCCCATGACCACCTCGGCCGCCGACAGCGCGCTTCGGCTTGCAGCGCAGAGCCCGTCCGGTCCATCTTCGCCCAGACCGATGATCGTCAGCCACGGAGCCTCAGCCATGACGCCCAACATCCTGCTGCTTGGCGGCACCACCGAGGCGGCGTCGCTGGCCAGGGCGCTGGCCGCCACCGGCCTTCGCGCCACCGTCTCGCTGGCCGGGCGCGTGGCCCGTCCCGCGCCGCTGCCCCTGCCGCTGCGCGTGGGCGGCTTCGGCGGCGTCGCGGGGCTGGTGGATCACCTCCGCGCCGAGGGCGTCACCCACGCCGCCGCCGCCTGCGCCGAGACCGGTGTGCCGCTGATCGCGCTCACCCGGGCCGAATGGCGCGAGACCGGCGAAGACCGCTGGATCCGCGTGCCCGACATGGCAGGCGCGGTGGCGGCGCTCGACCGGCCCGCGGCGCGGGTGTTCCTTGCGGTGGGACGGATGCACCTTGCGGCCTTCGCCGCCCGGCCGCAGCACGATTACCTGCTGCGCCTCGTCGATGCGCCCGACACCCTGCCGCCGTTGCCGCGCCACCGCGCGGTGATCGACCGTGGGCCCTTCGGGCTCGAGGGCGACTTGGCGCTGATGCGCGAGCATGGCACCGGGATCGTGGTCTCGAAGAACGCCGGCGGCACCGGCGCCTTCGCCAAGATCGCGGCGGCGCGGGCGCTTGGCCTGCCGGTCATCATGATCGACCGGCCCGCGGTGCCGCCGCGCCCGGAGGCCCATACTCCGGAAGAGGTGATGCGCTGGCTCGGTCACGGCGCCGACCTCGGGGTGTAGACGATGGGCGCGCCGTCGCGGGCGATGATCCGGGTGGCCGAGGAGCCCACCAGCACCATGGTGCGCATGTCCGCCATCTCGGGGCGGCAGTCGGGCAGGGGCACGACGCGGATCGCTTCTTCGGAGGTCGAGACGGCGCGGGCGAAGATCACCGGCCGCGCATCGCCACAGGCCTCGTTGAGCACCTCGAGCGCGCGGGCAAAGCCCTCGGGCCGCGACCGCGAGCGCGGGTTGTAGAAGGCCATGGCGAAATCCGCCTCGGCGGCGAGCCGCAGGCGGCGCTCGATCAGCGGCCAGGGCTTGAGGTTGTCACTGAGGTTGATGGCGCAGAAATCATGTCCGAGCGGGGCGCCCGCCCGTGCCGCCGCCGCCAGCATCGCGGTGATCCCGGGCAGCACCCGGATGTCGAGAGCGCGCCACGCGGCGGGCCCGGCCTCGACTGCCTCGAAGACGGCGGCCGCCATGGCAAAGACCCCGGGGTCGCCCGACGAGACCACCACCACCGCGCGGCCCTCGGCGGCCAGCCCGAGCGCGTGGCGCGAGCGGTCGAGCTCCACCCGGTTGTCGCTGGCGTGCTTCACCAGCCCCAGCCGGTCGGGCACGCGGGCGACGTAGGGGATGTAGCCCACCACGTCGGTGGCGCGGGCCAGCGCCTCGCTGACCTCGGGAGTAACGAGCGCCTCGGCGCCGGGGCCGAGCCCCGCGATGACCAGCGACCCGGTCATGGCCGCCGCCCGTGGCCGTGCACCACGACGATGGAAAAATAGGGCGTCACCCGGTCCTCGGCCTCGGCCAGCCGCTGCACGGTCTGGCCGGGCATGGCGGCGTATTCCACCAGCCACGCCTGATCGTAGCGGCCGGCCTGTCGCAGCGCATCGGTCTGCGCGATGCGGGCGGCGAGGTCGTCCTCGGGCAGCGTCGCCATCAGCACCGTGAGCACGTCGTCGCCCCAGGTGATCGGCGTGCCGGTGGCGGTCCAGGCCGCCGACATGCCGGTGATCGCGGGCACCACCTCGACCGGCACCTGGTCGAGCAGGCGCAGGTGCAGGTGCATGAAGGAGCCGTAGAAGAACGGGTCGCCCTCGCAGAGCACCACCACGTCCTCGCCCGCGGCGGCAAGCGCCACCAGTTGCGCGGTGCAATCCTCGTAGAACTCCGCCAGCAGGCGGTTGTAGGCGGGGTCGGTCACCGGGATCTCGGTGGTCACCGGGTATTCCATCGGGTGCTCGATGGCGCCCTCGGGGATCATGCCCTCGACGATCTGCCGCGCCTGTCCCTTGCGCCCGGCCTTGCGGAAGAAGGCGACGTGGCGCGCCTGCCGCAGCAGCCGGTCGGCGCGCACCGTCATCAGGTCCGGATCGCCCGGCCCGAGCCCCAGCCCGTAGACCGTGCCCGCCTGCAGCACCGGGCTCATTCTTTGCGGCTCGCGATGGCGTTGACCGCGGCCACGGTGATGGCGCTGCCGCCGAGCCGGCCCTCGACGATGCAGCATGGCACCGGCTGGTCGGCCCAGAGCGCGTCCTTGCTCTCGGCGGCGCCGACGAAGCCCACCGGGCAGCCGATGATGGCGGCGGGGCGGGGGCAGTCGGGGTCCTGCAGCATGTTGAGCAGGTGGAAAAGCGCGGTGGGCGCGTTGCCGATGGCCACGACGGCGCCCTTCAGGTGCGGGCGCCAGAGCTCGAGCGCCGCCGCCGAGCGGGTGTTCGACATCTGCTTGGCCAGCTCCGGCACCGAGGCGTCGTGCAGGGTGCAGAGCACCGCGTTGTCGGCGGGCAGGCGCGGGCGGGTGATGCCCTCGCTCACCATGCGCGCGTCGCACAGGATCGGCGCGCCGGCCTCGAGCGCTCTGCGCGCCGCGGCGACGAAGCCCGGCGAAAAGCGGATGTGGCGCTCGAGCCCCACCATGCCGGCGGCGTGGATCATGCGCACCGCCACCTGTTCCTCGTCCGGGTCGAAGCCTCCGAGCGCGGCCTCGGCGCGGATGATGGCAAAGGAGCGGTCGTAGATCGCCGCCCCGTCGGTTTCGTAGCTGTAGGTCATCGTGTGCCGGAAGGCTCCTCCAGGATGTCTTGTGTGCTCAGCCCGGTGCGGCGGGGCGCATCCCAGGCGTGGCCGTTCTCGATGAGGTCGAAGCGCCCGTCACGCCCGGTCAGAACCATGGCCGCGGGCCGCGAGCGGGCGCAGCCCTTGGCGCAGCCCGAGACGTGCAACCCGCCACCGACGCGCGGCGCAAGGGCGCGCGCAAGGTTGCGGGTCTCGACCGAGGCCGCGGGGCAGAAGGGCGCGCCGGGGCAGGCGTCGGAGCTCAGCAGCGGATCGCCGGGCGCGGTGATGAAACCGCTGCCCCCGGGCATCTCGGCGCCCTCGAGCAGGATCAGCCGCCACGGCGTGACCCGCAGCGCCGTGGCGCCGCTGTCGTGCAGGACGCGGGCGAGCGCGCCGGCGTCGATCTGGCCGAAGGCGGCGCCGAGAAGCGCGCCTTGCTGCGTCGCGCCGGGGCCGGGCCGGGGCGCGCGGCGGCGCGGCGAGGTGGTCATCCACGCCTCGGGCAGGCTGTGGGCGGCGAGCACCTGCGCCATGCGGCGGCGCTCGGGGCTGCGGTGGGCATCGAACCATTCCGCCATCTCGAGCAGCGCGGGAATGGCGCTGCGGTCGGTCACCGGGCGGCCAAGGGCGCAGCCGTCGGCGCGCAGGATGAGCCCGGCCTTGGCGCGCTCGAAGCGGAAATCGGCGGGATCCTCGACCAGCACCGGCTGTGGCCCGGTGTCGACGGCAAAGCCGGTCTTTGCGGGCAGCTCGGGCAGGTCGGCAAGCGCCGCCAACAGCGCCCGCGCCAGCCGCGCGGTGCGGTCGCCGCGCTGCCAGAACGGCGTCACGAGGATGTTGCGCCGGCCCTCGATCCGCGGATCCGCGTCCAGCAGATCGAGCTCCGCCAGCGCCTGCAGCACCGGCTCGTGCGCCTCGGGGGCGACGCCGCGGATCTGCAGGTTGGCGCGGTTGGTGAGGTCGAGAAAGCCGTTGCCGTGCGCTTGCGCCAGCGCGCAGAGCCCGGCGACCTGCGCAGGCTCCAGCCGCGCCAGCCGCGGCCGCACCCGCACCACCAGCCCGTCGCCGGACATCATCGGGCGGTGCGCGCCGGGGCACCAGCCCTTGACTTCGGGTGCCACGCTCATGCCCCGCCCTCCAGCGCCGCGCGCACGGAATTGCTGCGGCTCACCCAGAGCCCGGCGTCGAGCAGCGCGCGGAAGCGGGCGCGCATCGCCTCGAGCGCCTGAGGGTTGGCCTCCTGCAGGAAGCGCGTCACCTCCGGGTCGCCGAGCGTGGCCTCGTGGTAGAGGTTGAAGAGATGCGGCGCCACGGCACCGGCGAGATGGGCGAAGGCCGCCATGTGCTCGAGCGTGGCGGCGATCTCGGCGCCGCCGCGGAAGCCATGGGCGCGCATGCCCGCGATCCACCCGGGGTTGGCGGCGCGGGCATGTACCACGCGGGCGATCTCTTCGGGAAGCTGGCGGGCGCGGGGGCGGGCGGGATCGGTTGCGTCGAGATGCCAGAGCGCGGCGCGCCCCCCCGTGATCGCCTGCGCGGCGGCAAAACCGGCCTCGTGGGCAGCGTAATCCTCGGCCAGCAGCAGGTCGGTCTCGGGCAGGTCCTGCAGGTGTACGAAGGCCTCCGCCGCCGCCACCCGTTCACGCAGCCCCTCGGCGTCGTGCCGGGCGTCGCCCGCGTCGAGCGCCCAGGACGAGGCGGCAAGCCAGGCCTCGCCGGCGGCGTGGCGGCCCCCGTCGCCGTAGTCGGTGAGCGTCGCGCCCATGCCGAGCCCGAAGCTGCCCGGCGCCGGGCCGTAGACCCGCGCCGTGGCGGCGTGGCCCGCGTAGGGGTTCCAGTCCGGCGCCTCGTCGCGCGCGGCCAGCGCCCGCACCGCCTGCCCGAAAAGGGTCGAAAGCGTGGGGAAGACGTCGCGGAACAGCCCCGACACCCGCAGCGTCACGTCGAGCCGGGGCCGGTCGAGCTCGGCGATGGGCAGCACCTCGACGCCGCTCACCCGCTCGGAACCCGCGTCCCAGACCGGCCGGCACCCCAGCAGGTGCAGCGCCATGGCGAATTCCTCGCCCGCGGTGCGCATGGTGGCCGAGCCCCAGAGGTCGACGACCAGCCCGCGCGGCCAGTCGCCCTCGTCCTGCAGGTGGCGCCGGATCAGCTCGTCGGCGAGCCGGACACCCTGCGCGTAAGCGGCGCGCGTCGGCACCGCACGCGGGTCGGTGGTGAAGAGGTTGCGCCCGGTCGGCAGCACGTCGCCGCGGCCGCGGTAGGGCGAGCCCGAGGGCCCCGCGTCGATGCGCCGCCCGTCGAGCGCGTCGAGCAGCGCCTGCCGCTCTGCATTGACCGAGGCGGCGGTCTCGAACGGCGCGCCGGGCTGTGCCGGTCGGCCCCAGACGTGCAGCCCCTCGCCGAACTGGCTGTCCTTCACGTCGCAGACGAAGCGGTCGATGCGGGTGATCGCCTCGGCGGGGCAGGCGGCGCCATCGAGCCCGAGATCGGCCTCGACCCCCAGCGCCTGTGCCTCGGCGCGGATGTCGTCCTGCAGCCGGTCGCGGCGGCGCGGGTCGAGCCCGTCGGCGTTGGAGAACTCGTCGAGCAGCGCCTCGAGCCGGGCGAGCCGCAGCGGCGTGCCCGAGGGTTTCAGCGGCGGCGGCAGGTGGCCGAGCGTGACCGCGCCGATGCGCCTCTTGGCCTGCGCCGCCTCGCCGGGGTCGTTGACGATGAACGGGTAGACGACGGGCAGGTCGCCGGTCAGCGCCTCGGGCCAGCAGCCGTCGGACAGCGCCACCGACTTGCCGGGGAGCCACTCGAGCGTGCCATGGGCGCCGATGTGGACCAGCGCGTCGCTTGCCTGTCGAAGCCAGAGGTAGAAGGCCACATAGGCGTGGCGCGGCACCCGCTGCAGGTCGTGGTATTCATCGCTGCGCAGCGCCTGCGACCCGCGTTCGGGTTGCAGCGCCAGCACTGCGCGGCCAGCGCGCAGCAGCGCGAAGCGGAAGGCGCCGTCGGTGACGTCGGGATCATCCTCGGGCGCGCCCCACGCTGCGTGCAGTGCCTCGCGCAGCGGTTCGGGCAGGCGCGACAGGGCCGCGCGGTACTCGGCAACGGGCCAGGCCTCGCGCCGCTCCAGCAAGG
>NZ_JAATOS010000230.1:0-6361 GCF_011806505.1 Salipiger sp. HF18
AAGAACTCGGTCTTCTACGTGCCCGTGGGCACCGTGGGCCGCTGCTTCATGGCCATCGAGTCCGAGGCATTTCGCATGAGCGCGGGTTGATCGCCGCGCGCATAAGGGGCGCCTCGGCGCCATTCACCGGGAGCAACCAGCAAGGGAGGACTCTCATGACCGGAAAGACCGAAGGCAGCAGCCGCCGCGATTTCCTCAAACTGGCCGGCACCGTGGCGCCGGCGGCGGCCGTGGCCGTCGCGACCGCGGGATCCGAGGCCAACGCGGCCCCGGCCGAGCCCGATCTGTCCTCGGACAAGATGCAGGACACGGCCCACACCCGCGCCTACTACGCCGCCGCACGGTTCTGAGGCGGCCCGCCCGCGGTTGCCGCGGGCCACGAGACGACAGACGGCCCGGCCTCCGGACCCGAGACGACCCGGCGAGATACGACTGGTTGCGAAACGCCCGACTGTGATCGCCAAACGATAGCCACCACGGCGCAGGGCCCAGTTCCTGTGCTCAGGGAGTGAAAACCATGTTGAGGAAAAAGACCAACGGGGTTGCGAGACGCCCCCAGCGGACAAGTATCCTGTCTGACGTGGCCAATGCCTCGGTCGACCGCCGCGCGTTCCTGCGCGGCTCGGGGCTGGCCATCGGCGGCCTTGCCGCCATTGCCGCGACAGGCGGCACCGTGAAACAGGCAACCGCGGCCACCGCCGCAACCGGCGGCACCATCGAGGTGAAGAAGTCCGTCTGCACCCACTGCTCGGTGGGCTGCACGGTCATCGCCGAGGTGCAGGACGGCGTCTGGATCGGGCAGGAGCCCGGCTGGGACAGCCCGTTCAACCTCGGCTCGCACTGCGCCAAGGGCGCGTCGGTCCGCGAGCACGCCCACGGCGAGCGCCGCCTGAAGTACCCGATGAAGAAGGTCGGGGGCGAATGGCAGCGCATCAGCTGGGAGCAGGCGATCGACGAGATCGGCGACCAGATGCTGAAGATCCGCGAGGAGAGCGGCCCGGATTCCGTCTACTGGCTGGGATCGGCGAAGCACTCCAACGAACAGGCCTACCTGTTCCGCAAGTTCGCCGCCTACTGGGGCACGAACAACGTCGACCACCAGGCGCGGATCTGTCACTCGACCACCGTTGCGGGCGTTGCGAACACATGGGGCTACGGCGCCATGACCAACAGCTACAACGACATCCACAACAGCCGCTCGATTTTCATCATCGGCGGCAACCCGGCCGAGGCGCACCCGGTCTCGCTGCAGCACGTGCTGAAGGCGAAGGAGCAGAACAACGCTCCGCTGATCGTCTGCGACCCGCGCTTCACCCGCACCGCCGCCCACGCGGACGAATACGTGCGGTTCCGTCCGGGCTCGGACGTGGCGCTGGTCTGGGGCATCCTGTGGCACATCTTCGAGAACGGCTGGGAAGATCAGGAATTCCTGCGCACCCGCGTCTGGGGGATGGACGAGATCCGGACCGAGGTCGCCCGCTGGACCCCCGATGAGGTCGAGCGCGTCACCGGCGTGCCGGAAAGCCAGGTCGCGCGCGTCGCTCGCACGCTGGCCAACAACCGTCCCGGCACCCTGATCTGGTGCATGGGCGGCACCCAGCACACCAACGGCAACAACAACACCCGCGCCTACTGCATCCTCCAGCTCGCGCTGGGGAACATGGGCGTCGCGGGCGGCGGCACCAACATCTTCCGCGGCCACGACAACGTGCAGGGGGCGACCGACCTTGGCGTTCTCGCCGACACGCTGCCGGGCTACTACGGCCTGACCGCCGGGGCCTGGGCCCACTGGGCCCGCGTCTGGGGCGAGGATCTCGACTGGCTCAAGGGCCGCTTTGCCACGATGAAGGGCAAGGACGGCAAGGACAAGGAGATGATGGGCCTTTCGGGCATCACCGTCTCGCGCTGGATCGACGGCGTCCTCGAAGCCAAGGAGAATATCGAGCAGCCGGACAACACCCGGGCTATGGTGTTCTGGGGCCACGCGCCCAACTCGCAGACCCGCCTGAAAGAGATGAAGACGGCGATGGAAAAGCTCGACCTGCTGGTCGTGGTGGACCCGTTCCCGACGGTCTCGGCGGTGATGAACGACCGCACCGACGGCGTCTACCTGCTGCCCGCCTCGACCCAGTTCGAGACGCGCGGGTCGGTGACCGCCTCCAACCGTTCGCTGCAATGGCGCGAGCAGGTGGTGGCGCCGCTGTTCGAGTCGCTTCCCGACCACATCATCATGACGAAGTTCGCGAAGAAGTTCGGTTTCGCCGACCGGATGCTGCGCAATATCGAGATGGAGGACGACGAGACTCCCAGCATCGAGAGCATCACCCGCGAGTTCAACAGGGGCATGTGGACCATCGGCTACACCGGGCAGAGCCCGGAGCGGCTCAAGCTGCACATGGAGAACCAGCACACCTTCGACAAGACGACGCTGCGCGCCAATGGCGGGCCCGCCGACGGTGACTTCTACGGCATGCCGTGGCCCTGCTGGGGCACCGCCGACATGAACCACCCGGGCTCGGCGAACCTCTACGACCAGTCGCTGCCGGTGGCCGAGGGCGGCCTGCCGTTCCGGGCGCGCTTCGGCGTCGAGCGGGATGGCGACAACCTGCTGGCCGAGGGCTCCTACCCGGTCGGCTCGGAGATCCAGGACGGGTACCCCGAGTTCACCATGCAGATGCTCATCGATCTTGGCTGGGACGGCGACCTGACGCCCTACGAGCGGCGGATGATCGAATATGTCGCCGGTTACATCGACGCGCGTCCGGAAACCGACACCGACCTCGGCGAGCAATCGCAGACCGGGCCGTACCCGTCGGACTGGGCCGAGCAGATCGGCGGCGTCAACTGGAAGACCGACCTGTCGGGCGGCATCCAGCGCGTTGCCATCGCCCATGGCTGCGCCCCCTACGGCAACGCCAAGGCGCGCTGCGTGGTCTGGACCTTCCCAGACCCCGTGCCTGTCCACCGCGAGCCGCTCTACACCAACCGGCGCGACCTCGTGCAGGACTACCCCACCTACGACGACCGCACGTTCTGGCGGGTGCCGACGCTTTATGCGTCGATCCAGAAGAACGACTTCTCGAAGGACTACCCGATCATTCTCACCTCCGGCCGTCTGGTCGAATACGAGGGTGGCGGCGATGAAACCCGGTCCAACCCCTGGCTGGCCGAGCTTCAGCAGAACATGTTCATCGAGATCAACCCGCGCGATGCCAACAACCTCGGTGTGCGTGACGGGGCCCAGTGCTGGGTCGAGGGTCCGGAAGGCGGGCGCGTCCGCGTGATGGCCATGGTCACCGAGCGGGTGGGCGAGGGCGTTGCCTTCATGCCCTTCCACTTCGGCGGCTACATGGAGGGCAAGGACCTGCGGTCCAAGTACCCAGACGGGGCCGACCCGATCGTGCTGGGCGAAAGCACCAACACGGCGCAGACCTACGGCTATGACTCGGTGACCATGATGCAGGAAACCAAGGCCACCCTCTGCAAGATCATGCCGGCGTAAGGAGAGATACACATGGCACGCGCTAAATTTCTCTGCGACGCGGAACGCTGCATCGAGTGCAACGCCTGCGTCACCGCCTGCAAGAACGAGCACGAGGTTCCGTGGGGCATCAACCGCCGCCGCGTGGTGACCATCGAGGACGGCAAGCCCGGCGAACGATCGATCTCGGTCGCCTGCATGCACTGCTCGGATGCACCCTGCATGGCGGTCTGCCCGGTGGACTGCTTCTACCAGACCGACGAAGGCGTGGTCCTGCACTCCAAGGACCTGTGCATCGGCTGCGGCTACTGCTTCTACGCCTGCCCCTTCGGCGCGCCGCAGTACCCGCAGGCGGGCAACTTCGGCAGCCGCGGCAAGATGGACAAGTGTACCTTCTGCAACGGCGGCCCCGAAGAGAACGGCTCGGAAGCCGAGTTCCGCAAGTACGGTCGGAACCGGATCGCGGAAGGCAAGCTGCCGATCTGCGCCGAGATGTGCTCGACCAAGGCCCTGCTGGCGGGGGACGGCGACATGGTGTCGTCGATCTACCGCGAGCGCGTGGTGGCCCGCGGCTTCGGCTCGGGCGCCTGGGGCTGGGGCACCGCCTACGAGAAGAAGGCACCCTGATCTGACGGATCGGACCGGGCGGGATCTCCCGCCCGGTCGCCTTGCTTCCCGCGCGGTTCCCGCCGCGTGACGTGACCGACAATGGCGGGAGTATTCCGCCCCCGAGAGACCTGCCGCACCGCGTTCTGCCGGACCGGGACCGCGCGGCCCTGACCGACATGCCAGGGAGACCCCCCATGCTCCGCCATCTGATGGCACTACTCACCCTGACCCTGCTGGCGCTGCCCCTCCCGGCGGCCGCGCAGACCGACCCGACCGCGCCCGACCCCATCGCGGGCACCAGCGTCGACGACGGGTCCGCCACCGCCACCGGGCGCCAGACGCTCGAGGACATCCTTGCCCGCCAGCGCGGCGAAGAGCCCGCCAACCCGATCCGCAGCGAGGATCTTGGCGGCGACGCGCTGAACGCGCCCGGCATGGGTCCGCTCGGCGGCGCCTCGGATGCCGACATCTGGCGCCAGATCCGCTTCAACGACGCCGACATCCGCAACACCACGCTCAACCCCAACGGCGACGTGCTGGTGCAGACCGGCGGCATGTGGTGGGAAAACCTGCGCAAGAACGAGCTGCGCACCTACGGCGGCTGGCTGCTGCTCGGCACCATCGCGGTGCTCGCGGTGTTCTTCCTGATCCGCGGCCGCATCCGCATCGACGGCGGCAAGGACGGCACGCTGGTGCTGCGCTTCAAGTTCATCGAGCGCATGGCGCACTGGGTGCTTGCCGGCTCGTTCCTGCTGCTGGGCTTCACCGGGCTCTTCAGCCTCTTCGGCCGCAAGTACCTGATCCCGGCTTTCGGGCACGAGGTCAACTCGGTGCTGCTCACCGGTTCGAAGTTCATCCACGACAACGTCAGCTGGGCCTTCATGATCGCGCTGATCATCGTCTTCGTGATGTGGATCTGGCACAACATCCCGGACCGCACCGACATCACCTGGTTCGCGCAGGCCGGTGGCATCATCGGCGACAAGCACCCGCCCGCCAAGAAGTTCAACGCGGGTCAGAAGATCATCTTCTGGTCGGTGATCGTGCTCGGCGCCTCGGTGTCGGTCTCGGGCCTGTCGCTGCTCTTCCCCTTCCAGATGCCGCTCTTCGCGCACACCTTCGACGTCATCAACAACATCGGCGTCCCGGGCTGGTTCGGCTTCGATCCGCTGCCGGTGACGCTTGCGCCGCAGGAAGAGATGCAGTTCGCGCAGCTCTGGCACGCCATCGTGGCCTTCCTGATGATGGCCGTGATCCTCGGCCACATCTACATCGGCACGCTGGGCATGGAAGGCGCCTACGACGCCATGGGCTCGGGGCTGGTCGACCGCAACTGGGCGCACCAGCACCACTCGCTCTGGCTCGAACACCTCGAGGAGGAAAAGCCGGGCAAGATCCGCACCCCGGCCGAATAGGGCGGCGAGGGCCCCTCGGGGCCCTTCCGCTTCGCCTCCCGATACCTATCTCCCCTCGAAAGGGTGCTACTGATGAAAGCCATGCTCAGCGGCTTTGCCGCAATCATCATCATCGGCGTGGGGGCCTATTACGGGCTCCACATGCTCGACTTCTCGTCTCAGGACGTGTTCTCGAGCCCGAACGTCCGGCTGGACTGACCGGAAGGGTCCGGTGACGGCATGACCGACAAGGATGACTACGGCGGCAAGCTGCGCGGGGCCTCGATCCTCGTCGTGGACGACGAGCCGGGGATGCGCAACTTCCTCACCAAGATCCTCGGGTCGCGGGTCAAGCGCGTCGAGCAGGCGGGCTCGCCCGGCGAGGCGTCGAAGAAACTCGACGACGGCCATTACGACCTCGTCATCGTCGACAACATCATGCCGGGCCGCACCGGGCTCGACTGGCTCGAGGAGCAGTACCGCAAGGGGCTGTTCGCCGAAACCATCCTGATCACCGCCTACGCCGATCTCGACACCGCCATCGCGGCGCTGCGGATCGGCGTGAGCGATTTCGTCCTGAAGCCGTTCCGCGCCAACCAGATCCTCGGGGCCGTGGCGCGCGCGCTCGACCGCCGCTTCCTGCGCCGCGACAACACGCTCCTGCGCCACGAGCTGCACGCGGGCGGCAGCATGGCGGGCAAGCTCCTCGGCAAGTCGCCGGCGATGCTGGCGGTGCGCGCCATGCTCGAGAAGCTGGCGCCGCTGCCGACCCCGGTGCTGCTGACCGGCGCCAGCGGCACCGGCAAGGAGCTGGCCGCGCGCCACCTGCACCGGCTCTCGGCGCGCCGCGACAAGCCCTTCGTGGCGGTCAACTGCG